>NZ_JAGTUI010000014.1:28028-50749 GCF_018224585.1 Neisseria sp. Marseille-Q1983 | reverse complement strand
GTACTGTCTGCGGCTTCGTCGCCTTGTCCTGATTTTTGTTAATCCACTATATTTTAAAACATCGCGCCCGCTTGAGAAACTGCCAACCGCTTTATAACAAATTCGTCTTTGCACCAAACTTTCCATTCTTTCCGTTTTTCAGACGGCATCGTTAAAGTAATGCCTTTATTTTCCACCCTTACCGACTATGTTACTGCTCAAAACGCCCGGCGTACTGCCCGGCTTCAAAATCAGCCTCGGTCTGACCGTATTGTGCCTGTCGCTTCTGGTGGTTTTGCCGTTTGCGATGATGGCGACGGAGGCGGCGGAAATCGGCTGGGGCGGCTTTTGGAACACGATTGCCGAGCCGAACGTGTTGGCGGCGGTGTGGCTGAGTTTGCGGATGTCGTTTTATGCGATGCTGACCAACGTCGTGTTCGGCACGCTGGTGGCGTGGGTATTGGTGCGTTATGAATTCCCGGGCAAGGGTCTGGCGAACGCGCTGGTCGATTTGCCGTTTGCGCTGCCGACGGCGGTTACGGGTATCGCGTTGGCGACCCTGTATGCGCCCAACGGTTGGATAGGCCGTTTTTTCGAGCCTTTGGGCATCAAAATCGCGTTTACGCCCGTCGGCATTTGGATTGCGCTGGTCGTCGTCAGCCTGCCCTTTATCGTCCGCGCCGTGCAGCCGGTGTTGGAGGAATTATCGGGCGAATATGAGGAAGCGGCGGCGACTTTGGGTGCAAACCGCTTCACGACGTTCCGCCGCGTGCTGCTGCCGGAAATCACGCCGGCACTCTTGACCGGCGCGGGCATGATGTTCGCGCGGGCAACGGGGGAATACGGCTCGGTGATTTTTATCGCGGGCAATATTCCGATGGTTTCCGAAATCCTGCCGCTGGTTATTATGGGCAAGCTGGAACAGTTCGACGTACAGGGCGCGTCGGCGGTGGCGTTGTTTATGCTGCTGGTTTCGTTTGTCATCCTGTTTGCGCTGAACGTGATGCAGTGGGCGTTGGGCAGGCGTTCGGGCGCGAAGGGTTGAGGTCGTCTGAAATACCTGTTACCGTCATTCCCGCGCAGGCGGGAATCCATTGGTGAATTTCGGCTGCCTTATTTATTTTCTGTTTTCCTGTTGCCCTGTGGTGGATTCCCGCCTGCGCGGGAATGACGGCAGCCGAACGTTTTTTGCTCCCCTTTTAATCTATAAAAGATAAAAGGCCGTCTGAAAACGAATCCGCCCCACAAAAAACAGTTTTTCAGACGACCTCCAAACATTTTAAAACCAACCAGAGAACACCACCGACATGAAACCCTATTCCGCCAATCCCAACCTGACCGAACCGCGTTGGCTGCGCGTATTGCTGACTGCTACCGCCTTGGGCTTTCTGTTGCTGATGTTGGTTGTGCCTTTGGTTGCCGTATTCTACGAGGCCTTAAAAGGCGGTTGGGATTTGTACCTGAAATCCTTAAGCGATTCCGAAGCGTGGTCTGCCATCAAATTGACGCTGATTACCGCGCTGATTGTCGTCCCCGTCAATGCCGTCTTGGGCGTGGCGATGGCGTGGCTGCTGACCCGTTTTGATTTTCGCGGCAAGCAGTTGCTGACCACCCTGCTCGATTTGCCGTTTTCCGTATCACCCGTGGTGGCCGGTTTGATGTTCGTCTTATTGTTCGGCGCGCACACGGCATTGGGCGGCTGGCTGGAAGCGCAAGGCATACAGATTATCTTCGCCATCCCCGGCATTATTTTGGCGACGCTGTTCGTTACCTTCCCCTTTGTCGCGCGCGAAATCATCCCGCTGATGCAGGCGCAGGGCGACAGCGAAGAACAAGCCGCGCTGATTCTCGGCGCAAGCGGCTGGCAGATGTTTTGGCGCGTTACCCTGCCCAACATCAAATGGGCGTTACTCTACGGCATCATCCTCACCAACGCCCGCGCGATGGGCGAATTCGGCGCGGTCAGCGTGGTATCGGGACACATACGCGGCGAAACCAACACCGTCCCGCTTTTGGTCGAAATCTTCTACAACGAATACAACTTCACCGGCGCATTCGCCCTCTCCGGCGTATTGGCACTTTTAGCACTGGCGACGCTGGCGGTGCAGAACATCATCACCAAATTACAAGATAAAAAACTCGCCGCCGCCGAAAGGAACGCAGCATGAGCATTACTATTCAAAACCTAAACAAACACTTCGGAGCGTTCCACGCGCTGAAAAACATCAACCTCAACATCCCCACCGGCAAACTCGTTTCCCTGCTCGGCCCTTCAGGCTGCGGCAAAACCACGCTTTTACGCATTATCGCCGGACTGGAAAACGCCGACGGCGGCAAGATTCTGTTTGACGGACAAGACGTAACCGCCAAACACGTGCGCGAGCGCAAAGTCGGCTTCGTGTTCCAACACTACGCCCTTTTCCGCCATATGAACGTGTTTGACAACGTCGCCTTCGGTTTGACCGTATTGCCCAAGTCCGAACGCCCGTCCAAAGGGCAAATCCGCGCCAAAGTCGAAGAATTGCTCAAGCTCGTGCAGCTCTCGCATTTGGCAAAATCCTATCCGCACCAACTCTCCGGTGGGCAACGCCAGCGCATCGCCCTCGCCCGTGCGCTTGCGGTCGAACCCAAACTCCTGCTTTTGGACGAACCCTTCGGCGCGTTGGATGCCAAAGTACGCAAAGAATTACGCACTTGGTTGCGCGACATCCACCACAATCTAGGCGTAACCAGCATTCTGGTCACGCACGACCAAGAAGAAGCCCTTGAAGTTTCCGACGAAATCGTTGTCATGAACCACGGCAAAATCGAACAAACCGGCAGCGCCGAAGCCATTTACCGTAAACCAGAAAACGCCTTCGTTACCGAGTTCTTAGGCGAAACCGACGCTTTTGAAGGTCGCATCGAAAAAGGCATCTGGCACTACAACGGCTTCGCGTGGAAATTGGACGCGCACTACAAATGGCAGGAGCAAACCGCCATCGGCTATATCCGTCCGCACGAATGGCAGCTTGCCGCCGAAAACGAAACCCCGATGATTCGTGCCAAAATCGAAAAAATCCACGCCGTCGGCGCATTGACGCACGTTTTGGTGAAACACGGCAAACAAGACGTGCACATCACGCTGGCTGGCAGCGATGCCGCGCGTTACCCAATCGCCGAAGGCAAAGAATTAAACTTAATTCCGAAACAGGTTTATGTTTTTTCTCAAAACGAGCTGATTGAATATTCGATTTAACCCTGAAAGCACAATGCCGTCTGAAAGGCTTTCAGACGGCATTGTGCTTTCAAGCATCAGGCAAGAAACAGCTTGTACGCGGCATTTTGCGTTTCCTCGTGATAGCTGTATCCCAGACTTTCCAAGAAACCGTCAAATGCGGCGGCATCGTGCGGCGGCACGTCGATACCGACCAAAATCCGCCCGTAATCCGCACCGTGGTTGCGGTAATGGAAGAGCGTAATATTCCACCCTCCCTGCATATGGTTCAAAAAACGCGCCAACGCCCCCGGACGCTCCGGAAACTCAAAACTGACCAGACGCTCGTTTTCTACTTTGTCCGTCCGTCCTCCAACCATATAACGGATATGGATTTTGGCAATCTCATCATCGGTCAGGTCGACATTGGGCAATCCCGCCTCATCCAACCGGCTGCCGATAACCGCCAAATCCTGCGGGCCTGCCGCTTGAAGTCCGACAAAGATATGCGCTTTTTCATCGTCTCCGTAGCGGTAGTTGAACTCGGTAATATTCCTATTTCCCAATATATTGACAAACTTAAGGAAGCTGCCGCGTTCTTCAGGGATGGTAACGGCAAAAATACCTTCGTTGCCCTCGCCCAATTCGCTCCGTTCCGAAACGTGGCGCAAACGGTGAAAATTCATATTCGCGCCGCTGGTAACGGCAATCAGGGTTTGGTTTTCCGCGCCTTCTCGGGCGATATAGGCTTTCAGACCCGCCAACGCCAACGCGCCCGCCGGCTCGGTAATGCTGCGCGTATCATCAAAAATATCCTTGACCGCGCCGCAAACCGCATCGGTGTCGACTGTAATGATTTCATCCAAAAGTTCTTTGCAGAGGCGGAAGGTTTCGTTTCCGACGACTTTGACCGCAGTGCCGTCTGAAAACAGCCCGACATCTTTCAAATGGACGATTTCGCCCGCTTCGACCGACTGCTTCATACAGCAGGAATCGTTGGTCTGAACGCCGATAACTTTGATTTCGGGGCGGACCTGCTTAATAAATGCCGCCACGCCCGCCGCCAAACCGCCGCCGCCTATCGGTACGAATACGGCGCGGATTGGATCGGGATGCTGGCTGACAATTTCCATCCCCACCGTACCCTGTCCCGCAATCACATCGGGATCGTCAAACGGTGCGATATAGGTCAGCCCTTCTTTTTCCGCCAGCTCCATCGCATAATCGTAGGCATCGTTGTATGAAACACCGCGCAAAACCACCTCGCCGCCACGGCTTTTGACCGCATCCACTTTGATTTTCGGCGTAGTCTCCGGCATAACGATAACGGCACGGCAGCCCAAACGCTGTGCGGACAACGCCACGCCTTGTGCATGGTTGCCCGCGCTTGCCGCAATCACGCCGCAGGCAAGCGCGTCTTTCGGCAACTTGGACATTTTGTTGTACGCACCGCGTATTTTGAACGAAAAAACCGGCTGCAAATCTTCGCGTTTCAGCAAAACATTGTTTTCCGAACGTGCAGAAAGGCTGCGTGCCGGTTCCAAAGGCGTTTCCACCGCCACATCATAAACAGATGCCGTCAGGATGCGGATAAGGTAATCGGAATAAGGAAGGGGCGTGTTCATAATTCAATATGGGATAATCGGTTTGTTAAAATCGCAAAACCCGAAACCATACGCCCAAGACAGCCCGAAAGCAAGAAAAATCCGCCCGATCAGACATCCCGGGCGTATAATCGGCAAACTGAAGCGATTATACGGTTAACACCTTTCATGACTGCACATAAAGCCCTGTCAATCTTAATCCCCATCATTTTAGCCGCCTCTCCCGCACCCGCCGCCCTTTCTTCAAACAGGCTGCCGGTACGCGCGGCATCCTCCCCTCAAACGCCGGAAACCCTTGCTGCGGCACACATCGTTATCGACCTCCAAAGCCGGCAGACCCTATCCGCCAAAAACATCGATGCCCCTGTCGAACCTGCGGCACTGGCGCAATTAATGACCGCCTATCTGGTTTTCAAAAATTTGAAATCGGGAAATATCCGCCCTGAAGAAACCTTAAAAATACGCGAATCGGCGTGGAAATCGGAAGGCAGCAGAATGTTTGTCCGGCCCGGCGGCAGCGTTAGAACCGACACGCTCTTAAAAGGTATGATTGCCCTGTCCGCAAACGATGCCGCCCTAACCCTTGCCGGCAGGCTGGGCAACGGTTCGATAGAAAACTTCGTCAAACAGATGAATGAAGAAGCCCGACGCTTGGGTATGAAGAACACTTTATTCAGAAATCCGACCGGTTTGAGCCAAGAAAGACAAGTTTCCACCGCCCGCGACCTCGCCCTCCTTGCCGAAGCATTGATGCGCGACTTTCCGGAATATTACCCGCTGTTTTCCATCAAATCGTTCAAGTTTGAAAACATAGAACAAAACAACCGCAATATCCTTTTATATAGGGACAACAATGTAAACGGTCTGAAAGCCGGACACACAGAAAGCGGCGGCTACAACCTTGCCGTGTCATACTCCGGCAACGGCAGGCACATCCTTGCCATCACATTGGGTTCGGAATCGGCGGAAACACGCGCATCGGACAACAGCAAGCTGCTGAACTGGGCATTGCAGGCCTTCGATACGCCCAAAATATATCCGAAAGGCAAAACCGTTGCCCAAATCCAAATTTCCGGAGGCAGCAAAAAAACCGTCCGCGCAGGCTTTCTCAAAGAAGCCTACATCACTCTGCCACATAAGAAAGCGAAAATGGCAGAACAGATTTTGGAAACCATACAGCCGATTCCCGCCCCGGTAAAAAAGGGGCAGATTTTAGGAAAAATCAAAATCAGGCAAAACGGATATACCGTTGCCGAAAAAGAAATCGTCGCACTGGAAAATGTAGAAAAAAGAAGCCGGTGGCAAAGGCTTTGGACGCGTCTGACGGGACAGTAAGCTTCTATATTTCCATATCCAAAATAGGAGAATTAAAATGCCGTCTGAAACAATCTTCAGACGATATTCAAAAGACCGTTAAATAAAGTTGTACGACCAATCAAATATCGCAACTCATCCACCTCTATTTGATTTGCGCTTAACGGCAACAGTTGGCTGAATAACTAAGGCCGTCTGAAATATCATCTTTCAGACGGCCTTTTATTATTGATCCGTTGATTACATTATTTGCAAAACAGGTGTAATTGAAACCTAATGAGATAAATATATAGGGGCTGATGAGAAAAATGGGATTAGAGAGGATGACGGGGGATTTTGTGGGATGGAAAAAATGCAAGGGAGTTGCAAATATTGCAATAAAAACGGACGGTATTTTTATCGTCCGTTTTTTGTTGTCAAAGTCCTTTTTTGAGGGCGGCGATGGCGATGTCGAGGATTCTGCGTTCGGCACCGGGTTGGAGTTGGTTGTTGCCGTTGATGGGGAGATAGGGGCGTGCTGGAAGGTTGGTTTTGTGACCTCGCCCTGCTCGTCCGCCGAGGTGGTGGATGGCGGCGTATTTTTTATTGCTGCCGATTCGGGCATAGTTGCTGCCAACCTGTGTAGTCAGGCTGGCGGCAAGTTGCCCGCTTTTTTGCAGGGTCTTGCCTCCCTCATCTGCGGCACGCCGGCTTCGTTTCCACCGTTGCTCGCCCCAGCTTTCGGATTCGAAGTTTTCTTCGGTCATAGATAGCAACTCAGTTGCAATACCGCGCATCATGAGGCGGGTGTTTGCGGCGTTTTTAAGGAGCGTACTCAGACCGTGTTCGAGTTTGGCAGCATCGAGTTTGATTTCCAGCATAATCAGCCTTTTAACAGTTTAAGCACCCAAGTCAGCGAAGCGGCGGACAGGGCGTTTTTGAATCTGTCGTTGCCCATCATCGTTTTCAGGGCAATGCGGGCGATGTCCGGATGGGTTACCTGCGCCTTATCCACTGCGATTTTCGCCATACGGGACAGCATAGACTTGCCTTGGTTGGCGTTGAAGCCCGCATTGGGGGCAATAAATTTGTTGTTGATGCGAATGCCGGTGCGCTGTGCGTAACGCTCCTCTCCGGTATAGGGATTCGCGCCTATATTGACGGTGATGGACTCAAGAGTCGGTCGGGGCAGGACACGGTTTTCTCCCATACTGCGGGACAGCGGTTTGACACGGCAGCGACAGCGGTAGTCCAAAGGAGGGTACAAAGTATTCCACACGGGGTCGTCTGCGGCATAGACGCGACCGTGCATCATACGGTGGGTATCACGAGTGCGGCTGTCGTTGATGGCGACGTACTGCCAATAAGGGTGCGTGTCGATGGAGTCCATCATTTCGGCGTAGCGGCCCGCCATATAGGCCGACTGCATATTGGTCAGATAGATGGTTTTCAGGCGGTGGGGGCTACCGAGCTGTACGCTTTGGGTTTCTCCTTCGGGATTTTGAACTTCCTGCCTGCCCCACCAGCCTTTGCGCTGTAGAACGGGGGCGAGTTCTCGGCTGAACTCTTCCAGCGTCCGGCCTTGTTCGGCGGCATCGACGACGGCGGAATAGATATCGGAGAGCACATCCATTTTGGCGGTTTTGGCCACCGTAAAGGCAGTGGCGTGCGCGTCGTCCAACATATCCTGCCAGTCCCAAGATACGGCAATGCCTTTTTGCTTGAGATAGGTGACGGCGGCTTCGGGTTTCATGCCGAAGACGGCTTTAATATCTTCGGGGTTCATGATTTAAGCTCCTGTGCTACTTCAATCCTGCCGACCAAGTCGGAAAGGAAAATCAGGCGCGCCAACTCGTTTTGCAAGGCGGTATCGTCCATATTCGGATAGGCGGCAGACAGACGATTGAGCAGGTTTTCGGCGGTTTCTCCACGACTTAATTCGGCCACTAGGACGGCTGTCAGCCGTTCGCCTTGGTCATTCAGACGGCCTGTGTCGGGGGCGAGTCCGTCGATGACCAAACCTGCATCCGTCAAATCGCCCTCGGTAAAGTCGGCAGCTTTTGCCTCCGGGCTTGCTTAAACACCCTCAAGCAAATCTCCATCTTCCAAACCGTATGTGCGCTGCCAGTATTGCTTGGTGAACTTGGCACCGGCATCCACCATCATCTTATCCCGTTCGGCACGCTCTCTGGTGCCGCTTTCCTCATTTTCGAACAGCACGAATTTCGGACGGGCAACGTCTCCGAAATTTATCTCTATTACCCACTCTATCAACTTATTGAACGTTGTCTCCACGATTCGTTTGTCGCTGTCGCGGATGTCGTCCGTTACTTCCAAGCCTGCGGTCGCGCTGGCGTGGGTACTGTCTTTTTCGGTGGTTTGGTCTTGTCCGAGCAGCGCAATGCTGATTTCGGAACGGCAATAACGGATGAGCTTGTCGTAGGCATCAATAGATGAGGACTTGCCGCTTGCCTCGTGGATTTCAACGCTGGAATCGTTGGGTATCGTGCCGACGCTGTTGCCGATCAGGGCTTCAAGCGCGTCTAACAGTTTGTCGGTATCCTGCGGGGTATTGGAACGCGGTTCTTTACCGATCAGCCAAGGCGCGCCGTATTTTTCGGTGAACTGCATCCAAAACTTCAGCCCGCCGCGCTTGAAGGTAACCAGCCAAAAAACCAAGCCCAAATCGCCTAAGCCGTAGGGGTTGAGATAATCTGCCTCATGTGTCGGGCAGAGAAACTTATAAGGCGGGGGAACGGTATCGGTCAGCCCGTTTTGGATATAACGCAACTCGCCGTCGTCGTTGAAAGCGAACCACTCTTGCGGCTTGGCGATGATTTTGTCAGGCAGCCATGCAGAATCGGTACGCCAAATCAGTTCGATGGGCTGGTAGCCGTAAAAAACGGCGTTTAAAACGTCTTTAATCAGGCGGTAAACATCGGTTTCAGCCAGCCAGCTATCGACAAAATCCCGGACATTTTTAGGGGTGTCGTCGCCCTCAAGCCGCCATTCGAGGCGGGCGACAGCTGCTTTTCGGCGGCGCACCAGCGAGCCGACCAAGGGGTCGCGCATCAGCTCGCGGTAAATGGAGATTTGCCTGCCCATTTTGCGCAAAACAGGGTCGGGATTAGGCAGCCAGCCGTTGAAACCGCTGAAAAACGGGCGGGAAACGGCGAGATGGGCAGATAAATCCTGCGGCTTGAAGGTCATGATGCCTTGACTGGTTTTGAGTTTGAGGTGGGGTTTGGGCATGATATGTACTCTTTAAATACCTTAATAACCTTTGGTTAATGCGCTTTTTCGGCGGATTCGGCGGCTGGCTACGCGTATCGGGCCGGTATTCAGCTCGCGGCTGGCGTAATGGGCAAGGACAAAGGCAATCGCCGCGTCTCCGTGGCGTTTTTTTCCGTCTTGACCTTTGGTGCGTACATCGGGGATGCGCGGCACGCCTCTGACCAACTCGAAGGCGCGTAGGTCGGTCAGGATGTCTTCGTCTTTGGGGATTGCGTCCAACGTGCCGTCTTCGAGTGCGGCTTTGAACGGAGCGGTATGGGTGCGGTACCAGTTTTCCGAGAGCATGACCGACTCACATACCTCCGCGCCAAATTCGTCGCGCATGGCTTCGGCTATTGACTGACCGTTGCCGCGCGCGTCCAATGCTGCTCCGCGCAGATTGGGTAAGCCGTGCAACAGGTGTTTCATGATTTGCTCTTGTTGGGCAAACGGCATATTGCCCAACTCCAACACGAACGGCGGCTTAAGGCTTAAATTAGTCTGCTGCAACAAAGGGACGATGACGGTACGGTCGCCGCTGCGGGCAAAGTCTTCGCCGACAAAGCTGGTGCGGGTTTTATCCAAACCGTTAAGCAACGGTTGCAGGATGTCGGCTATCCAGTCCGCCACTTCGGCAGCACGGCGGGGCTCGGGCAAGAGGCCGAACTCATCGCTTTGGTCGTATCTGATAACCGGCGTATAAGGACTCATACGGCTCTCAATCAAGGCTCGGTTGAGCCATTTGCCGCCGCCGTTTTTGGGGATACAGTCCAACTCTTCGCTGGCATCTTCGCCGTAGAAATCACGGATTTCCTTGCACCACGCGGCTTCGCCGTCTGCCGTCCACTCTTTGCCCAAGCGAAGGCAGATGCGGCGGTAGAGGCCGTCTGAAACGGCCTCGTCGAAAGTAATGCGGTGGATGGAGTACGGCTTTTTGCCCGCACGGATGTCGGTAATCAGCTCGTTGAACGGATTGTCCACCCCGTCATGCGTAGAGATAATATGCACCTGGCCGCCCCACATCAGCAATGCCATTGCCGCTTTGAGCAGCTCTCCGAGCTGCTCGTGGAACGCCGCTTCATCGATGATGACGCGCCCCTGCTTACCGCGAAGGTTTGAGGGGCGGCTGGATAAGGCGGTAACGCGCCAGCCGGACGCGAAACGGATGACGAAGGCGAGGACGGATTTTTTGTCGTCACCCTCGACGAACACCTCTTCAGTTTCTTCGATTTCGCCTGCCGCCAAACCGTAGAATTTCGCCCAGTTGGCACAATCGCGGATAAACTCCAAAGCCATGTCTTTGTTGTAGCCTATGTACCATGCGTCCATGCCGCCCGATGAGGCGGCAAGTAAGGCGGTATCGGCAGCCTCGCCCCAGCTCAGACCGATGCGTCGGGATTTTTCGCAGAGTTTGACGGGAGATTTATCGGCGCACCAACGCTGCTGGTAAGGCAGCAATACCGATGGCGTGCGGTCTTCGGTTTTGGGCAATGTCATGATGCGATACCTAAAATCTGTTTGCGGATGGCTTCGGCAGCCGCGTCGGACAGCCCGCCTTTTTTTGCCTGCTTGGCCACGTTTTCGGCGGCGGCTGCGACTTTGGCTTTAACTTTTGCCTGATATTCCTTCAGGCGCGTACCGGCGGTAATCAGCCCGCTGATTTTGCGCGCGCCCTCGCTCATAATCCCGAAGCGGTCAAGCGCGTTTAACTCGTCTTCGGGCATCTCACCAATCTGCACCAATGCCTCAAACAACTCTGTCTGCAACATCGCCATCAAGGCTTCGGAGCGGGTATCCCCCTCGTCTGCCGCACCTTCGGCAATCAGGCGTGCCGCTTCGGTGCTGTTTTTGATGGCGGCAAACCGACGCTGTACTTTTTGGCCGTACCGATGGGCGGCGGAGCGGCTGATTTCGTAGCCCTGTTGCTGCAACCATTCGGATAATGCCTGATAGTCGGCGAAGCCGTTTTCGACGAGCTTGCGCTCAAACTCGTGTCGGACGGCTTCAGGGAGCTGGTCGATGACGCTGCGTTTTGCCATATCAGCTCCACACTTTTTCGGGGCGGGCGATACCGGCGCGGCACTCGACTGTGTATTCGGCAATATCGACACCCAAACTGGTCAGGTCGGCAAACCACAAGCCGTGCGGTGCTTTATTCAGTTCGACCATTTTGCGGTCGGCAAGGTAGTCGAGCTGCTGGCGCAGTTCGGTGGCGGTGGTCTGCGGGTAAATCGCGTTCATAATGTCCAGCAGGAAGGTTTCGCTGGTGGTGTGCGGGCGGGCTTTATTAAGAGTGTTGATGATGTTCCAACGCATCCCCTCGCGGCGTTGTTTGGCAATCAATTCCTGGCTAATCATTTCTTTACGCTTTCCATTTTGTAGATTTCGGTGAGTTTCTCGGCGACGTTGTCGAGCTTGGCTTCGAGGACGACCTGATTGCGGATGTAGTCTTCCCGCAAAACATAGGTCAGGGGCAGTCCGGCATTGAATTCCGCCAGTTTGTTTTCCATGATTTCGACTTTGCCTTGCAGGCGTTCTTGCTGTTTTTGGCGTTCGTCCTGCTGCTCGCGGAATTGCGCCAGCAGCATTTTGCCGAAGGTAAAACAGATGCCGAGGAAGGAGAGAAGAAATCCGACCAACTGCCAAAATTCGATATGTATAAAGGTTTTTTCCATTTTTAAGGCCATCCGTGTTCGAAATATTCTTGGCAAACGATGCAGCGGGTGCAGCCTTTGACTGCTTTTCGCCTTGCGTCCGGTATCGGGCTGCCGCAATCTTCGCAATGGCTCAGGCTGTCGGCACGTTCCGGCATGATTTGATGTTTCGCCAGGGACTCTTCCAAAAATATGGCTTCACGCTCTGATGCGCGGTCGGCAAAATCAGTCATTTTTCAGACGGCCTTTCGTGTACCAGTCCTGCCACCCAGAGACTTGGACTTCCAATTTTTGGCAGTATTCGCCGTAACGTACGGCATGGTTTAAGAGTTGTTCGGGTGAGCCGCCGGTCGGACGCTCGGGGCGTTCGTATTTGACCAGCAGCCCGGTAGATACAGGCGGCAAATCCACTGTCGGTACGGTTTTAATCGGGGTATCCGAAGGCACGGTTGTAGAGGTGCAGGCTGTTAGAACCGATACCGTTAAAACCATTGCCGTCTTTTTTAATCGCGTCATGCGTTTGCTCCTGTAAGGTGTTTTTGGTTTTATCCAGCTCGCTCAGGGCGGATGCCAGCTCGATGCTTTGACGCTGCGCGAAGTCATGCCAACGCTTCGTTTCCGCCTGCGCTTTTTTAAGCTCGTCGGCGTATTGTTTGGCTGCCGCCATTGACGAGTTTTGGTAGGCGGTAATCAGGGCAGTTTGCTTGGCATCGGCTTTGTCGGCGGCATAGTGATAGCCGTTTAGCCAGATGCCCAAAACAATCAATGCACGCCATGCCAATGCCGTTTTGTTTTTGTACAATAAATCAATCATTGCCGCTCCATTCTTCGGGATTCGTGGATTTTTTGATTTCCGCCAACTGCGGTACGGCGGCAATGCCGCGTTTGATTAAGGCGTAGCCGCCGACCATTGCGCCGTATGCCCACCAAAGCCATTCGGGGGCATCAGCGGTTTGCGAGAACTTATAAGTCATAGAGGCGGCTGCCACGTTTGCCCATAGTTTGGTATGGCTGATTTTTCCTGTGGCCGGATTAGAGACCAAGCCTCCCAGCCATCGGAAAAAGGCAGTTATTTGCGACGCTTTTTTTTGGCTGCGCGTTTCGCGGCGGCTACCCCGCTCTTGCGGTGGGCTTGCGTCCAACATCCCTGAGTCGGCATGGCGTAGCGAATGCCTAGGTCGCTGTGGCTGAAATCGGGCTGCATGGCTGCGGTCATTAGGGCGATGAGTGACTTTTTTGACATGGTTTGTCTCCCTTTAATCAGTGTTATCTGCAGACGCGTGAATCAGGTTTTGCGCCACACGGCGTACCCAGCCCTTACCGAAAGAGGTGAACGTACCGAGCTTGGTATAAAAGACCAGACGCTCGGCGTTGAACCGCAATAAAAGGTCGTTTTCGGGGAGGGAATTGACGGCTTTGAGGCTGATTTCGCCGATGATTCCATCGTCCGGCACACCTGCGGCGCGTTGCAGCATACGGGCGGCATTGCCGTAACCGTGGTTGACGCAGGCATCAAAAAATTGGAACGCGACCGCTTCCGGCATTTGGTCGGCGCGGTAACGCTCCCAAAACGCCTTTCGGTAAATGCCGATAGCCTGTTCACGCGTCATGGCACGCATGGAGCCGTTGTAGCCGTTTGCCATTGCGGTACGCTTAGTGATGCCCCAATTGGTTTCGCCGCCGGGGTCTTTGGGATGGTTGGCGTAACCGCCCTCGTGGGAGAGGACGCGTTCGATAAATCGGTTGAATTCGTCTGACATGGAAAAATCCCTGTATTGAATTAAAAATCAATACAGGGATTGTAGGAAAGGCCGTCTGAATGGGCTTTTAAAGGGGGTTAAAAGAGTTCATGGGATGGTTGCTTATCCAAATCAGTACAAATGAATTTCAGGTTTTTGTTGTATGCAGGCAAAGGCCATTTTTTCCATACTTCATCTGCACCAACTTTCTCAATCAGCCAATAAACCAACAAAGCTGCTGGCTGACTGAAAAAATACATTTCTTCAGCATTTTCTTTTATCCGATTAGCAAGATATTTCTTCTCATTCAAAAGTGACCGGATATTAGCAAGAATATTTGAAGGGTCAATGCTGGATTGAAATGTTTCTAGAAAAATCATATTGGTTTTTTTATCAACTTCAGGAACAAGCCCTATTTCCTCTTGATAAAGCTGTGATAATTGGGGAAGAAGTTCTTCTTGTGGTTGATTTGCTTCTTTCAAAATTGCCAGAGTACGACTAAATAAGTCATCTGTAGTTTCCATCAAAGCCATGCTCTTCGCGACTTCGCGCTCTGCTTGCTTTGGAACATTGCCGTCAGGCTTGTATATATTGTCATGAACCAGCTCTGCATAAGCATGTTGGAGTAAAGAACGCACCTGAACTTCACAGCACAAATCAGCAGGGATGCTGACATTTTCGGGTGTAATGAATGCTTGTTTAGGACGAATCTCGTAATGTTTGGATTGATAGTCAAATGCTTTGGGATTTTGCTGAATTTCATCTGCAAAATCTTTCGAAACTTTAGCATTCCACTGAGATGAGGATTCAATGATTTCACAAACTATTTGAATATGTTCCGCAAGCAATACCACAAAACGTACGCCGACCAAGTCAGTCATTTGAGTTTGAGGTGAAGTGTAATTTTTTCGGCCAATCTTGGCCAGAGCTGAAGAAATCTCTTTGACTCTAGGCTTTGCTTCAATTTTTAGAAAATTGGCAACCGGAACAGGAGAAATGACATTGGATAATTGATTTTGAATTTCTTCAGCCACAAATCTACCCCAAGCGGCAAATGCCGCTTGGTGGCTTTCTAAATAGCTTTTGAAATCATCAATATCACTCATTTTTGTTGTTGTAACTGTCCTTTAATTGTGACAACAGTATATTCCCCATCTTCCGTTGGCGCAATTTCCATATAGTCTTGAGTATGCTCGGGAGGAGTCAAGATAACTACACCGTTACTAAATCCGTAAGACCTCCGTTTGCGTAAACGAGTTTTAATATATTCAATATCTTTACTTACGGCATTTTGAGGAAAGTCCTTTGCCACCATAAATTCTGTATAAGCTGTTCGTTTTTCTGGAGGTAAATGATTTTGGGCAAAATTATTTACACTAATGGTTGCTTCCGCACTTTTCAATGTAACGCGCAATGCTTCATGCGCATCTAATTTTGCATCATCACTTAAATCAGAGTTATCGATAAAATTGCGTGTCCACTCAAAAAAATTCTGCGTCAATTTACGGGAAGAAGCAGCTATACTCATACCCAAGAATACTTGATAGAAATAGGAAGCTGCCGGTCTAGTTTCCGTTTGTGTCATCAGATGGTCATACAAAAAAGCTCGATAATTCCCAGATTGTATTTGTTCTAGCGGCCTTACTGTTTCAGCCACCAAAAAACCTATCTTGAATAATCTTGCTGAATCGGTCAGTAATAATTCTTCTAAGAATTCAATCGTGATAAAGTCATCCTCTTCTTTGGTTCGGAATCCATCTTGAGGTTCAGCTTTAATTACACATAAAAACGGCTTACCGGTATCTCCAACTCTACCTTTTAAAACCAACAAAATACCACCCGGTGCATTCGTATTCAGTTGTGCATCGGTCAACATGTGGGCAAATTGTGCGGAATCTTCAATAAACTCTGCTTCGTCTTTGAGTTGTATGGCTGCCGCTATCTGAAAAAAACTATTTTCAGCCGTATTGGCAATAGACATTTCAATGCCATGAGATTTATTACCCAAAGCTTTGGTCAGCCTGTTTTCCAATGTTCTTCTTGCCGTAATAGGCAAATTAATCAACTGTGTACTGATTTTAGGTTCTACACGCTCTCTATTTTTATTTTTCGGATAAATACGATGGGTAATAATTTTTTCAATTACCAACCCTTCAAAAGAGTAATTCGTTTCTGTCATCATTTTTTCCTATTGTAAGTTAATTAAGGTCTTTTGAGATTTGAACCACTTGGCCGATGACCTGAATATCGGGGTGATTTTTAATACGCTTTAAAATGCACGGCCGCTTCAATTGCTTAATATCCGTTTCAGAACACCAGCGCAGCCAGAATGCCGGAGTGTCCTAAATGCCGTCTGAAAATTTCAGACGGCATTTTTTTCTTTATCGGCCAGAGTTGACAATATTTGTGCGAAGCGTTGTAAAGCGTGGCGATCCGCTGTTTCCAATTTTCTGAAAATATCCAGCAAATCCTGCTCTTCAGGAATGGCGGTCAGTTTTTGAAGCTGTTGGCCGTAGCGGTGTACGGCAGACCTACCGATTTCATAACCCTGATGTTTCAACCATTCGCTGTGTTGTGTGTAGCCGCTAAAACGGCTTTTCCGAATTTCATCATCAAGCTGCCTGCGGACATCATCGGGCAGCATTTCTACCGCGCTGCGTTTCCCCATTATCCGTTGCTCACTTTACCAGGCGCAGCTTGGGCTTTTTTCTCTGCCCTGCGCGCAACCATCAGACTGAAAGGCAATTTCGGCAAAAGCCACGAAGCGGCGGTAAAGCTGGGGCTGAAGGAGCAGGCAGATGATTAAAGAAATTAGTGAAACCCAATATACCTTTATTCACGATTATCTGGGTTTTTCTAGAAGGCATCAGGCGATTTTAGAAGGTTTGGTCGAATGGTTCGATGTTTTGGAGACTCTTGATGACGAGGGCAAGGAAGTGGCAGATGCCGCGTTCCACGTTGAGCATGATTTATTCAGGGATGAGGTGCGCTTCAAGCATATTTGGAAATTAAAAGATGCGGAGGAATAAATCATGGCGAGTGGAAAAGGCACACGGCTGCTGAAAGTCTTTAAAGCCCTTGAAGCCCATCCGATTATCGGCATCAGCAACAAAGACATCGCTGACGGGCTGGGCATTTCACCCTCAAGCGTGAGTCGCGATTTGGAGGATTTGATTGCCGAGGGACTGGCAACCAAACTGGATAACGGCAATTTTGCCTACAGCATGAAAACCCTGCAAATCGCCGAGCGTTTCAGACGGCAGCAGGAAGATTTGGAGCGGCGCTTGGCGGAAGTGCTGAGACGCACGCAGATGTATTAACGGATTTTGAAATTTCCCGACGTCGGGAAATTTGGAGAGTGAAAAATGAGCCATGAAGTTGAAGTGATGGATGCGGTTGCGGCACAAAACTACCAAGCGGCACACAGCGTGATGGTGATGGAGCAATGGGGTAACGGCGAAACCTACAATGAAGATGTATGGGTTGAGAGAGCCAAGCTCGCAACACGCAAAACAATGGAAGGGATGTTTGAGCTTGGTCAGGCTTTAATTGTTTTAAAAGAACATATGACTTGGAAACAGTTCGCAGACGTCTGCGAAGTTTTAGGAATGTCGGTTAGAGCAGCACAACAACTTGTTCAAGCCACTCACCGCTTTGCCACGCCGCAAATGCAGAAAGCCGCGCCGAAGCTGATGGATTTGGGCAAGTCAAAGCTGCTGGAACTCTTGGTCGAAGAAGACGTTACGTTGGTGGATTTGGCCGAAGGAGAAGAAGTCAACGGCATGACCTTTGACGATGTGGACCGAATGACGGTGCGCGAGCTGCGCGTCGCCTTGCGCGAAAGCCGCGAAAACCTCGCCGCCAAAGACGAAGTGATGAAAACCAAAACAGCCAAAATTGATGAGCTGGCCGAGAAGCTGGCTAAGAAGCAAACCGTTGTAAGAGAGCCGAAGGCGGAAGACGTGGGCAGCGAGTTGGCGATGCAGTTAACAAGCCTTGAGGTCGGTATCCGCAGTCAAGTGAGCCGTTTGAAAGATTTGTTCGACCAACTTAATGCGCACAGTGAGGCACACGGGATCAGCCATCAGGCAAAGATGGTCGGCACGCTCAATCAAATTATTTTGGACTGCGAGCAACTGCGCGAAAGCTATGCCCTGCCGACTGAAGCACCAACAGACAATGTGCCAGAATGGTTGGGCGGTGAAACGGGAGAAGGCGATGAATCCGGCAATGATTGAGCGTCTTAAGGCAGTCGAGAATCAGGCGGAAGCAATGGGACGCGGCGCACGCTCTGCATATCTTAAGCAGCAGGCGCAGGAATTGGGCATCAGCCTTGCCACGCTATACCGCAAGCTGGAGGCGGTCAGCGTCAAGCCGACGCACAAACGGCGCAGCGATGCGGGCAAAACGGAGCTTAAACCGGAAGAAGCCAAATTGATTTCGGCGGTTTTGGTGGAGGCGATGAGGCGCAACGGCAAGCGGTTGATGTCGGTGCGGCAGGCGGTGGAAATGCTGCGCGCCAACGGGAAAATCGAGGCGGCGCGGATTGATGGGGAAACCGGGGAAGTCATCCCCCTTTCTGAAAACACCATTACCCGGGCTTTACGGGAATACAAGCTGCATCCCGACCAGCTTTTGCAGCCCGACCCCGTCAGCCGCATGAAATCGGAACACCCGAACCATTGTTGGCAAATCGACCCGAGTTTGTGCGTTTTGTATTACCTGCCGCGTCAGGGCAAGGATACGGGGCTGCGGGTGATGAAGGAAGAGGAGTTTTATAAAAACAAGCCGAAAAACGTCGGTTCTTCAAATTTCAGTTCCATTTTTATTTCCTTCTATCCGCTGTCGTGCGGAAAATCCACCTCTTTGTCGTCATTCCCGCTTTCGGCTGACTACACGCATTCGAACATCACGCCCGCATCCTTCATCTGCAATACGGTATTGCTTTTAAGCGCATCGTCGCCCTCGAACAGCCTGTCCAATGCCGCCACCTTGACGGGATGCTTCGCCAGCACCGCTTCAATCAAACCTTGATCCACACGTTCCAGCAGGAAAGCGTACAACTCGCCCGTGTCTTCGTCTTCCACAAAATACACGCCGTCTGAAAACGAAACCTTGCAGGTCAGCTTCAAACCCATACGCAGCATCAATTCGTAGAGCAGGTTTTCAGACAGCGTTTCAGACAGCAAGGAATCGATATTCAAAGACAATTCGCGTTGCAGGGCTTCCGTATCGGCCTGCTCGGGCTGCCGCCATTGTTTGAAACCGCTTTCGGCAAGTTTGAAGACTTTAAAACCCGTATCTATTTCCGATCCGTCTTGAAGGCCCTCTGAAATCTGCCTGCCCGCGCGGCGGATGCGTTCTTTGGCGATTTCGGCAATGGTGTCAAACCCGGCCTTGCGTGCTTCGGATTTCTCGTCGGTTTCTTCGGGCAGTTGCACGCAGATGAAACGGCGGTTGCCGCCGTCTTCGGCGTTAAGCTGCATCACGGCATGGGCGGTAGTGCCGCTGCCGGAGAAGAAGTCTAGGATGAGGTCGTCTGAATTTGTGGCTAGCTTTGCCATCTTTAAAAGATACGGAATTGGCTTTGGGGTATCAAAATATGCTTTTTTATCAAATATTTTTTTTAGTTCATCAGCTGCATTTGCTGTATTACTTGTATCTAACCAAATTGTTTCAGGAACAGAGCCTGCTACTTCTGAAAGGAATAATTTACGATAAAGTTTGTCTCCATTTTCAATCAACCTTTTTTCTTCATCTAACTTTTTCATATTTTCCAAACCGACCAACCATTCTCGTTCAGAATAGAATCTTCCGTTCAATGTCGTATATTCATATCTACTACCTCCTTGATTTCCTCGCGCCCATAGCCCCAAAACACGATAATCACCACGTTCATCATTATCAGGATTTTTATATGCTTTAAGTGTTTCCGCCTCAATTTCAAGTTTATTAAATCTAAGATTTTCAATATTTTTTGCATAAACAAAAAGATATTCATGGACACGACTTAAATTAGGCGCACTATTATCTTTACCACGTTTTCTATGCCAAGAAATTTGTGAAACAAAATTCTCCGCCCCAAACACTTCATCACACAACAATTTCAACTGCGCCTGTTCGTTGTCGTCAATGCTGATGAAAATCACGCCGTCTTCGCTCAGCAGGGTTTTCGCCAGATGCAGGCGCGGCAGCATCATGGAGAGCCAGTTGCTGTGGTAGTGGCCGCTGTCTTTGCCGTTTTTGCGCCACGCGCCTTGAAATACGCCGTCGCGTTTCAGGTAGCCCGCGTCGTCGGTATCGCCTACGCGGCGGGCGTATTCTTCGCGGCTTTCGGAGAATTTGTCGGGATAAATAAAAGAATCGCTGCCGGTATTGTAGGGCGGGTCGATGTAAATCATCTTCACGCTGCCGGCGTAGGCTTTTTGCAGGATTTTCAGTGCTTCGAGGTTTTCGGCTTCGATAAACACGTTTTGGGTGCCATCGAAATTTGCAGATTCTTCTTTGCAGGGAACGAGGGTTCGGGAAGTGGGACTTTGCAGGTTGAGATAGGCGGCGGTTTTACCCGCCCAATCGAGTTGATAACGTTCGCCCGCACCGGCAAGGTTTTCTGCGCCGAGAACGAGTTTGAGCTTCTCAAAGTCGATTTGGTCTTCGCAAAAGACTTCAGGAAAGAGTTGTTTGAGTTTTAATATGTTGTTTTGTTTGAAATTATTTTCTAGATCGTGTATAATTTCGGTTCGGTTCGGTTCGGTTCGGTTCGGTTCGGTTCGGTTCGGTTGCCATAATTGCGTCTTCCATCAATGATTACTTACAAAGTGTCCATTCTATCGGAATATGTTGCAAGTTAAAAGAAAAGTGATTTTCAGGGTGAAAGTTGACCGACTATCTCTGATAGCCGGTTCGAGCCGGACAGCTACCGAAATGTGAACAACATATCTTCTTCATTTTCATCCAGTACGAAATGCTGTTTTTGAGCCAACCATCCGTTATCGCGCAATACGCCTAGATAGATTTCCACCCAAACGGAAATAAGCGGTTTTCCCTTATAACCGGATGAAATCAACCAAATATTGAAACACAGCCAAAAATAATAAGGCGGTACATATCATATACGTACCGCCTGCTTTTCAATCAATTAGCGTTTTTTACCGGTAACGGTGGCAACAGCCAGATTTTCGTTACGTTTCAGGGAAACGCTTTCTACACCTTTAGGCAATTTGATGTCTGACAAGTGCAAAATGTCACCGGCAACCACTTCGGCACAATCCAAATCCAAGAAAGCAGGGATATTGGCAGGCAACGCAAGCACTTCAACAGTCGTGTTCAACAGAGACACACGGCCGCCTTGCAGTTTGACCGCTTGGGAATTTTCAGCGTTAACGATGTGCAGGGGAACACGGATACGTACAAGTTGATCAGCTTTCACAGCTTGGAAGTCGATGTGTTGGACTTCGCGGCGGAACGGGTGCATTTGGAAATCGCGGACGATAACGTCTTTGGTTTCGCCGTTCAGAGACAACTTAATCAACGCAGTATGGAAAGATTCTTTTTCCAATGCGTAGAATACAGTTTTGTGATCCACAGCAATTGCAACGGGCTCTTGGCCTTCACCGTACAAAATGCCGGGGATTTGGCCTTCGCGACGCAGGCGGCGGCTCGCACCAGTGCCTTGTGCTTCACGAACAGAGGCTTGAATTTCATAAGTCATGTTAAATACTCCAATTTAAATAAAACTACCGTCATCGGCCGCGACCAGCTTAAGACGGCTTCGGGCTTATGGCAGCAACATGCTGCCTGTCATCACTTCTTCATTAAAAAGATATGAGACGGATTCTTCATTGCTGATGCGGCGGACGGTTTCGGCCAACAGACCGGCAATCGTTACCTGACGGATACGGTCGCAGTTTTTAGCCGCTTCAGACAAAGGAATGGTATCGGTTACGACCACCTGGTCGATTTCGGATGAGGCGATACGGCTGACCGCCTCTCCGGAGAATACAGCGTGGCTGGCATATGCCAAGACACGTTCTGCACCGCGCTCTTTCAGGGCGACGGCGGCTTTGCACAGCGTATTTGCAGTGTCAATCATATCGTCCACAATCAGACAGGTTCTGCCTTGAATATCGCCGATGATGTTCATGACTTCCGCCACATTGGCTTTCGGGCGACGTTTATCGATGATTGCCAAGTCGGCATTCAAGGATTTTGCCACGGCGCGGGCGCGGACTACACCGCCGATATCAGGGCTGACAACAGTCAAGTTTTCAATCCGCTGCTGCTTGATATCGTTCAACAGAATCGGGGTGGCATAAATATTATCCACAGGAATATCAAAAAAACCCTGAATCTGGTCTGCGTGCAAATCAACGGTCAAAACACGGTCGATCCCTGCCGAATACAGCATATTTGCCACTAATTTGGCAGAAATCGGAACGCGGACGGAACGCGGACGTCTATCTTGACGCGCATAGCCGAAATACGGAATGGCTGCCGTGATGCGGCCTGCCGAGGCACGTTTGAGCGCATCTGCCATTGTCAGGATTTCCATCAGGTTATCATTGGTCGGTGCACAAGTAGGCTGAAGGATAAAGACATCGCGACCGCGTACATTTTCCAACAGTTCGACGGCAACTTCACCGTCTGAGAATTTGGAAACCGAAGCATCTCCCAAGGAAATATCCAAATGCTTGACAACACGTTGTGCCAATTCGGGATTGGCATTGCCTGTAAATACCATCAAACTGTCGTACGCAGCCATATTCTCACCTGATTTTATGTTTAACTTCCGCTCAGAAAACACAATGCTTCCCTCCGCTTGTACCAAGCCCGACATTATACCTGCAACATCCGACACAAACAAAGGCATTTCAATATTTTTATTTCTATGAAATAAAAAGCGTGTAAGCAAGCTTACACGCTTTTATCTGGCTGGGGAGGAAGGATTCGAACCTTCGCATGCTGGAATCAAAATCCAGTGTCT
>NZ_JAGTUI010000014.1:0-27928 GCF_018224585.1 Neisseria sp. Marseille-Q1983 | reverse complement strand
ACCTTCGCATGCTGGAATCAAAATCCAGTGTCTTAACCGCTTGACGACTCCCCAAGGAAATATGGCTGGGGAGGAAGGATTCGAACCTTCGCATGCTGGAATCAAAATCCAGTGTCTTAACCGCTTGACGACTCCCCAACTTGTTTGGCTTGGCTGGGGAGGAAGGATTCGAACCTTCGCATGCTGGAATCAAAATCCAGTGTCTTAACCGCTTGACGACTCCCCAACAATGTTTATACGGACAACAAAGGATGTTTTGAAAGACCCTCTGCCAAATATGCCTCGTACAAACCTGAAACTTGTCGGTATATATTGTATGCGCTATTCCTATCTTGACACGCCGTGAATACACATGCACCAGAACCTGTCATTAAGGCAAATCCATATCGGGACAACTCGGAATAGGCTTTCCAAACTTCAGGGTATTCTTTAAATACAACTGCCTGCATATCATTTCTAAACGGTTGCAGGTTTTGGAAAGTCGGCATTATGCTTGAGGCGGAATTTCGTGTCAAGCCTTCGTGTGTGAAAATTTTTGCGGTGGAAACGTGGACGGGCGGTTTGACGATGACATACCACTGTTTCGGAATATCCATTTCGTCCAGCCTGTCGCCTATACCCCGCGCAAACGCATTTTTGCCGAAAATAAAAAATGGTACGTCCGCCCCCAAAGCCGCGCCCGAATCAATGAGCTGCCGCTGCGTCAGACCGCACTGCCACCAACGGTTCAACACCAGCAAAACGGTTACCGCATCCGAGCTTCCTCCGCCCAAACCGGCCCCGGTCGGAATTTTTTTGTCCAGCCATATCTCCACGCCGGTAGGGGTGCGTGCATATTTTTGCAGCAACGATGCGGCACGGTAGCTTAAATCCGCCTCCTGCGGCATTCCATCAACCGGATTGTGCAGGATGATTTTGCCGTCGTCCCTTGGTTTCAAATATACGGTATCCTGCAAATCTATCAGGCAGAATATGCTTTCGATATTGTGATAACCGTCTTCCCGCCTTCCAGTAATCCTCAAATCGAGATTTAGTTTTGCAGGTGCGGGAAACGCCTGCCGTCCGTCCGCAATATTCATCTGTCCGCCTTATCTCGTGCGCGCCGCACAGCGTTCCGGGGTTTCGGTTTCAGACGGCATTCCAATTTCGGTGAAAACCAGCCTGATGTTCAATTTCCCGTTATCCAATTGCAGGATGCGGGCTTTTCCTTCGCTGTTGACGGTTCTGCCGATTGTCCAACCGTATTGTTCCAATATGCCGTCTGAAAGGATGCGGTAAGGTGCGCGTGCAACCCGTCTGCCGTCTGCCCAGATATGCAGATATTGAATAGGCAGGTTGAAACCAATAAGCTGCCGGCTCAACTCTTCCGCACTTTCCGCCTGATAAACATTTCCTTTAGCATCCACTGCCAACGCACCTTCTTTGTCTTGGCACATCTGTCCGAGCGTGCTGCCTAAAGGTGTATTGATATTGATGGTTTCT
This sequence comes from Neisseria sp. Marseille-Q1983, assembly GCF_018224585.1. Lineage (NCBI taxonomy): Bacteria > Pseudomonadati > Pseudomonadota > Betaproteobacteria > Neisseriales > Neisseriaceae > Neisseria > Neisseria sp. Marseille-Q1983. Next base: position 26,446 of record NZ_JAGTUI010000014.1, on the reverse strand, counting down.
ACAGGAGGCTGGTATGTCCAGTCGAAATTCGCATAAGAACCCCTGCCTTCCGCCTTAACCGCCAACCGTCCTTCCGCAGAAAAGCTGTCAATATATTCAGATACCTGCCACAGGTTCGAATGTTCCTGCGGCAATTGGGCGCAAGCCGATAAAAGTAGGATGGCGGATATAGATACGGTATGTTTCATCAGAATTCCTTGATGGTTATCCCTCCGACTTGGGCGACTGCCTGCCGGACAATAGATTTGGTTCGGCACGCAAAACACATACTATATGCAGGCTGTGCGCTAAACCATACGGATCTTCCGGCCACATCATGCCGTCTGAAAGGATGGGCCTGTATTATTTCCGAGGTTTTCGGAAAAGTTCGGGCAATGTGATTCCGTGACGTTTGAGCGTTTCGCGCCATATTTTCTTGTCTCCCGTAAGATGTGCCGCCTGAGTCCACACGTCAACCGCCTGATCGCGTTCACCCAATGCCCACAACACCTCGCCCAGATGGGCGGCAACTTCAGGCTCAGGCTGACTCTCAAACGAATAACGGAGATACGGCAGCGCACTTTCCGCATCGCCTTTCAGGTAATACGCCCAGCCTATGCTATCGTTAACGGCAATATCGTCAGGGTTAATTTGATATGCCTTCTGAAGCAATACGAAACCCTCGTCCAAACGCTCAGAATCGGAAAGCAGGCTATAACCTAAATTATTCATAATCTGAGCGTTATCGGGTGCAAGCCTGAACGCCCTTTCAAGATCTGAAATCATTTTTTTCCGCTTGCCAAGCCGGTCGTAAACAACCGACCGCTGTACCAATGCCTCTGCCTGTAACTCTGTATTACTGCCGGCAGGCGGTTTTTCGATAATCTTGTCCAACCCCCTCAAAGCCTCCCGTGCATCCGGCAGTTTTGACAGGGCAAACAACTGTACTTTAGACAAGTTGTCCGCCATAAAATAACGCCCCTGCTGCTCGGGAAGCTTCCGTACTTCCCTAATTTGCCGCAAAGCCGCCTTTGCACCATCCAGTTCGAGGGTTGCAGCAACTGCCGACACACCTTTGTCGAACAAATATTCCGGCGCGGATACTTTTGTCAGCCACTGCCTGACTTTGGCATAGTCCCTGCGGTCGGCATACATCATCGCCGCTGTTAACGCCGCCCTGCTCCTCTGCTCCTCCATCCCCCTGCCGTATGCCTTTTCGACATAGCCGTCGATAACGGAAATATCTTCTTTCCGGTTTGCCGCCAATATTGCCGCCTGAATATACAGATCCGCATTCGGATTGGCATCCATCAACACTTTCAAGCGTTCATATGCATCATCGGGCCTGCGCAGGGAAACAAGGTTCATAATTTCCATTTCCTGCCAGACGGTTGAAAGGTTTTTGGTGTCTGTTTGCTCGAAAAAGCTGCTGAGTATCTCGGGATAACGGCGCGCAACCAGACGCAAGGTTACCAGGGTCGGTGGTAGTATTTCTGTATCAAGTTTTGCCAAGCGTTGCAATGCCGCGATTGCTTTATCTTTTTCCCGCACTTGCACGTTAAAAACCACATCGGCAACCGCCGCTTCGGGCAGATGTTCATATTTCAACGCCGCGCGGTGGACGGCCTCCGATGCTTTTTGCGCCAACCCGTCCTGCTGCACGGCGGCTTGCGCCAGCAGCAAAAATATCCTGCGTTTTTGCACATCGTCCGATTGCGCCAGCACCTCTTCCAATCCATCCAGATGCTGATTTCCCCTTTCCCTCAATACGTTCCGCAGCCACCCCGCCCGTTTTTGCGCCTCACCCGGTATAGGCTCAATCTGCCGCCATTTCTGATAAATCATCTCAGCCTGTTCAAACGCATTCAGCGACACGGCCATTTCCAAGGCACGCTCGGCAACTTCGGGGGATTTTGTACGCTCCAACATCAGCATATAGGCGGCAAGTGCCGTTCCCGCCTGCCCCTTTTGCAAGGCGGTTTCCCCTCCCAGCAACGTAAATATCTGATTAACCCGCTCGCCCACTGCCGCAAGCCGTGCGCGTTCGTTTTTGATTTCTTCCTCGCTGTAACGCTGATGTTTCCTTAAAACCTTTCCGACTTCCTTCGGCTGTTTCATATCCCCCGCACCGCCTCCGGCGGCAGACACCTGTCCGGCAATCAAGGCTGCCGTCAACACAGTTAACATTTTGAAACGGTTAGGTAACATAATCATCCTTTATCCGGCATCCGTCCGAACTTTCAGACGGCATATAATCAGGCGTAACTTTATCACAAGCAGAATCGTTTGTAGATTTGCGAAACCCCGTTCAAAAAAATAAATGCCGTCTGAAATACTGCTTCAGACGGCATTACCGACGCTTGCGATTTAAGGGAGTTTTATTTCCACATTGTCAATCAGGCGCGTCGCCCCCAAACGGGCCGCAGCCAAAACCACCAGCTTCCTATCTCCCGTCCGTGCCACTTCGAGCGTATCGGCGTGGCGGATTTCAACATAATCGACCGTCCAGCCCGCAGCGGTCAAATGGTCGGCAGCCTGCCGCTCCAAACCCGCATAATCCAAACTGCCCTGCGCCAAGGATTCGGCAACAGCTTTCAATTCGCGGTACAGGCGCGGGGCTTCGGCGCGTTCCTCAACGCTCAAGTACCGGTTGCGGCTGGAGAGTGCCAAACCGTCCGCCGCCCGCCCCGTATCGACAGGCACAATTTCGATGTCGAAATTCAAATCCTCGGTCAAACCTTTAATCACGGCAAGCTGCTGGTAATCTTTTTTGCCGAAACAGGCAACATCCGGCAAAACAATATTGAACAGCTTGGACACTACGGTTGCCACGCCGCGAAAATGGCCGGGGCGGAACTTGCCGCACAACTCATTTTGCAGGTTGGGAGGTTCGACGTTATACCGTTGCTCCACGTTCGGATAGAGTTCTTTCTCATCGGGCGCGAAAACAACGGCAACGCCTTCGGCGGCAAGTTTGTCCGCATCCTGTTGCAAAGTGCGCGGATATTTGTCGAAATCTTCACCCTGACCGAATTGCAGGCGGTTGACGAATATGCTGACAACAACGTTGTCGGCGCGTTTTTTGGCTTCGCGAACGAGGGCAAGATGCCCTTCGTGCAGGTTGCCCATAGTCGGCACGAACGCCACCGTTCCCGCATTTTTACGCCACGCGCGCAGTTCTTGAATGGTATGTATGATTTGCATTACGGTAATCCTTATCCTTCGGGCTTCCTGCCCGACAAAACGCGCCGATTATACGCGCCGCGCACGGCAAAACAAAATGCCGTCTGAAACGGCTTTCAGACGGCATCGGCAGCAAACCTTGTTCAGTCTGCAAAAATATGTTCCGCAGCAGGGAAGGTTTTGGCTTTAACTTCTTCGACATACGCCCGAACCGCCGCCTGAATGCTGCTTTGCCCATGCATAAAGTTTTTGACGAATTTCGCCGTTTTACCCGGAAAAATACCGAGCATATCGTGCATCACCAAAACCTGCCCGTCGCAATCCGCACCCGCACCGATACCGATAGTCGGACAAGAAACAGTTTCAGTTACCTTTTTTGCCAGTTCCGCAGGAACACACTCCATCAGCACGACCGCCGCCCCCGCATCATCATGCGCCTTGGCATCGTTAAGCAACGCCTGCGCCTTGCCGCCGCGCCCCTGAACTTTATATCCGCCGAAGGCAAACACGGATTGCGGGGTCAGACCGATGTGCGCACAAACCGGAATACCGCGCATTTGCAAAAATTCAGTCGTTTCCGCCATCCACACGCCGCCTTCGAGTTTAACCATATGCGCTCCTGCCGCCATCAGTTCGGCAGCGGCGGCAAACGCCTGCTCCTTACTTTGCTGATATGCACCAAACGGCAAATCGCTGACAATCATCGCATTTTTTGCACCGCGTGCTACACATTCGGTGTGATAGCACATATCGCGCAGGCTGACGGGCAGCGTCGATTTCCGCCCTTGAACCGCCATTCCCAAAGAATCCCCAACCAGCAGCACATCCACGCCGGCATCGTCCATCAGCGCGGCAAAACTGGATTCGTAAGCGGTCAGCATAGCGATTTTCTCGCCGGCCGCCTTCATTTTTTGCAGTGTGTTCACAGTAATCATCAGATATTGTTACCCCGCCCTTTTCAGACGGCCTTTTCAGTTTGAAACGGGCTATTATAGTGAAATGCTCGCAGCCCTGCCACCGACCGTGCCGCAAATGCAAAACAGCCCGACTGTTTTGCACAATCGGGCTGTCAAATCTGGTGCCGGCACCAAGAGTCGAACTCGGGACCCCCTGATTACAAGTCAGGTGCTCTACCAACTGAGCTATACCGGCTTACTGAAATATTTTACAACACCATCAGCAGAAATGGTGCCGGCACCAAGAGTCGAACTCGGGACCCCCTGATTACAAGTCAGGTGCTCTATACCAACTGAGCTATACCGGCAAAGAAGGCGAATTATGCAGGCAACTTCACACTTTGGCAAGAAATTTGTTCAACCCCCTCATAAAAATACACTAAGTATATTATTTAAAACAAAATTAATTTGAAACAGAACAAGCATCGGCATTCTGATAAAATATCTGCCTTTCAAACCGACCGTTCATACCGATGGCAAGACATCCCTACCGCCGCCTCCGTCCTGCAAAATCCAGCTTTCCCGAAGTCGGCATTTCCGAAGAAGGCAATATCCGTTCGCTTCACTTGGGCAGCGACACCATCCAAAGCTCAATGAACCTCGACCACCCGTCCGAGCTGGTACTCTCTTACAGCCGTGCCATGATGGGATGGCTGCTGTTTACCGACGCGCTTCCGCAGCATATCACCCAAATCGGCTTGGGCGGCGGTTCGTTTGCACGCTGGATAGACACCTACCTGCCCGACACGCGCCAAACTGCCGTAGATATCAACCCGCAGGTCATCGCCATTGCCCGCAACCTGTTCGAGTTGCCTTTCGAGGGCGAGAAATTTGAAATTATCGAAGCAGACGGTGCGGAATATATCAAAGTCTTCCGCCACAACACCGATATCATCTTGGTGGACGGATTCGACGGCGAACAAATCATCGATACGCTGGTTGAAGAACCGTTCTTCCGAGACTGCCGCAACGCGCTTTCTTCAGACGGCATATTCGTGACCAACTGGTGGAGCGGCGACAAACGCTACCAACGCTTCATCGAACGCCTGTTAAACGTCTTTGAAGGGCGCGTATTGGAACTTCCTGCCGAAAGCCACGGCAATGTCGCGGTAATGGCATTCCAAAGCAGCCCCAAAGAGCAAAACATAGACAAACTCAAGAAACGTGCCGATAAACTGAGCAACGCATACGGATTGGACTTCCACCGTATGCTCGCCGGCCTGAAAGCATCCAACCCCAACAACGGCAAGCATTTCCACCTTTAAGCAACTATCTTTACGGTTGCATCGGAATATGCGGAAAATCAAGAGGAAACCATTATGCTGAAACCCGAAACCATACACATACCCGGTCCTGTCGGCATTTTAGAAACCATCCATATCCCGTCCGAACAAGTACCGGCGCGCGGTGTTGCCGTCATCAATCATCCCAACCCCCTCCAAGGCGGGACGAACACCAACAAAGTTATCCAAACTGCCGCCAAAGCCTTAAGCAAACTCGGCTTCCACTGCTACCTGCCCAACCTTCGCGGCGTAGGCGGCAGCGAAGGCACACACGATTACGGACGCGGCGAAACGCAAGACTGCCTCGCCGTCATCGACTATGCCCGTGCCCAACATCCCGAAGCCCCCGAATTTGCCTTATCCGGCTTCTCCTTCGGCGGTTATGTCGCCACATTTGCCGCACAAGAACGCATACCCGATTTATTGCTGCTCATCGGCGCGGCAGTCTGCCACTATACCGGCCGCCCCGAGCCGTCCGCCGTTCCCAATGTTGCCAAAACGCTGATGATACACGGCGCGGAAGACGAAGTCGTCGAAATCGAAAAATCCCTGAAATGGGCGGAACCGCAAGATTTGCCCGTCATTACCATCGCTGGTTCCACGCATTTCTTTCACGGCAAACTCATCGTCCTGCGCGACACCATCCTCCGCTTCGCGCCCGTATGCCTGAACGGATAAAGCCCCTTTCAGACGGCATCGATAATATCAAACCCGTATCGGCGACATCTGCCGATACGGGTTTGCGTTCCCTCTCATTATAGGCAAAACCCGCTGCAAAACACCCTTTCCCGACCCGACAAAGGATCTGCAAACGCAATTCTTTTTGCCAATAACTTCAAAGGCTTCCGATAATCCTCGCTTCCCGCTTCAGACGGCACGGGATAGAGTGCGTCATTCAACAACGGCATACCCAAGCCCATCATGTGTACGCGCAACTGGTGTTTCTTGCCGGTATGCGGCGTAAGGCGGTAAAGGCTGAATTCCCCCCTGTTTTCAATCAGTTCGACCGTCGTGTGCGCATTCGGCACGCCTTCCGCCTCTTGCGTCGTAAAAAATTTTTCACCCCTTACCAAACGCGAAACCACATCGAGCGGATACAGCAAATCCGTCCTTGTCGGCGCAAGTGCCTCATACGTTTTCCATACCGTTTTGTTTTGAAACATCGTCTGATAGGCTCCGCGCGTGGCAGGATTGTGCGACAGCAGCATCACACCCGCCGTATCCTTGTCCAAGCGGTGCAGCGGCGTAATGTCTTCAACATTCAAATGCTGCAATTCAGGACGCAGGCGCAGACGTGTGAGCAGCGTTTCCCTCAAAAAACGCCCGCTGGGGATGACGGGCAGAAAATGCGGCTTGTCCACGACAATCAAATGTTCATCAATATGTAAAATCTTTTCCTCAAACGGAATACGCGGCTCATCCTCACTGCTGGTTTCCCGATAATAAAACATCGTCTTACCCGGCTCGAATAAAGTATTCTCATCAAACGGTACGCCATCCGAACCGACCACAAAACCGCTGTTCAACCGCCTGCGCCAATCGTCCGCGCCCACAAAAGGAAAGCGGATGCACAGAAAATGCAGCAACGGCAGCCCGTAAAACTGCTTTTCATGCGGCAGCACTAAATAACTGGGTTTGACTCCGTTCAACAGCGGAAGAGGATTATTGCGTTTTTTCATACGGAGGATTGTACTCGGTTTTTAGTTTTTTTCAGACGGCCTTTATGATTGCCATAGACGCGATATTGCACTTTTTATCATCATTTTCGTTGCAGGTGGAAATCTATCTTTTATAACGGACAACCTGTTGTAAAGTAGGAAAACTGTATTTTCTCAGGAAGAATAGGAACGACACTTTTTCCGGATTTGATATTGCAAACAGATTAACTATTCCAATCAAAGGTTATTTGAAAGTTTTGAGTATGGTTTTCAAACGACTTCGGGAGGAATAAATCAAGCATGAAAGGGGCGAGTATATTATCATAGCGGTCGTTTACACATTTCATATGTCGGATAAAACCAATGACCCGAGCAAGCAAAAAATCCAACAAATCCATTGAACCCAATATCGCTGACCTTGCCAACGGCTGGCTGAAATCCTACAAGCTCGATTACAGACTTGAACAAGCAAGCCTCAATACTGAAATCGACAAAGCCTTAGACGACTATTATTCCAAAAACGGCGGCATTGGCGGAAACCGTCCCGATGTGAAGCTATTGCTGCAAAGCAGTAAAAACGGGCGTTACTACCCCGTGCTTATCGAATATAAAGGTTATAAAGACAAACTGGAAAAACTCGATGCGGATGGTAATGTCGAAAACCGCAATGCCAAAAACGAGCCAATTTTCAAAAACATCAACGGCTATGCCGTAAACGGCGCGGTACATTACGCCAATGCCGTACTGCACCATACCAGTTACACCGACATTATCGCCGTCGGCATGACGGGCTACAAAGACGAGCAGGGAGAAATTCGTTATGAAATCGGCGTGTATTATGTGTCTAAAAGCAATTTAGGAGTAGGGCAACGTGTCGGTGATTTTAATGACTTTTCATTTCTAGCAGCAGAACACTTTGAAGATTTCATCAGCCAAGTCGAAGAACTCTCGCTAACGCCCGAAGAATTGGACAGGCTCAAAGAAAAGCGTGAAAAAGAAATCGATGCCAGCCTGACCAAGCTCAACAACGACATCTACCAAAACGAAAAAGGCCTAGGCGAAAACGACCGTGTCTATCTCGTTGCCGCCGCCATCATCGCCACCATCGGCATACCCGGAAAAGTTGCGCCGCTGGAAAAATCCGACCTCAAATCATCAAACGAACGCGGCTGGCGCGACGGCGACATCCTTATGCGTAAAATCGAGTCTTTCTTGGAAGAAAAAGCCCTACCCAAAGAAAAGAAAGAGATGATTTTACGCACATTGTCCAATACCCTTCTAACCGAAAACATCAATAAAGTTCACAGCGGCGAAACCCAATTAAAACGTGTCTTTACCAAAATTGTCGATGACTTGGGCATCTACTACAAAATCGGGCTGACTACCGATTTTACCGGCAAGCTCTTTAACGAAATGTACTCATGGCTGGGCTTTACTCAAGATAAGCTCAACGACGTGGTGCTGACCCCGTCTTATGTCGCTACATTGCTCGCCAAACTTGCCCGTGTTAATAAAGATTCCTATGTTTGGGACTTCGCCACAGGCTCAGCCGGGCTTTTGGTTGCCGCCATGAACGAAATGCTGATAGATGCCAAAAACAGCATCAGCTCGCCCGAAAAACTGCGCGAAAAAGAAGCCCAAATCAAAGCCGAACAGCTTTTGGGTTTAGAGTTGCTTTCCAGCGTCTATATGCTTGCCATTTTGAATATGATTCTGATGGGCGATGGTAGCTCCAATATCTTAAACAAAGACTCGCTGGCCGATTTTGACGGCAAATACGGTTTCGGTAAAACCGACCATCCGTTCCCCGCTGATGCCTTTATCCTCAATCCCCCGTATTCTGCCAGCGGCAACGGCATGAACTTTGTCGAACGCGCCCTCAGCATGATGAAAAAAGGCTACGCCGCCATCATCATCCAAAATTCCGCAGGCTCAGGAAAAGCCCGTGAAATCAACAGGCGGATTCTGCAAAACAATACCCTGCTCGCCAGTATCAAAATGCCTTTGGATTTATTTATCGGCAAATCCAGCGTACAGACCAATATTTACGTCTTCAAAGTAGGCGAGGCGCATGAAAAAGACGAAACTGTCAAATTCATCGACTTTTCAGACGACGGCTACACCCGCACCAACCGCAAAAAAGCCAGCAACAATTTGAAAGACACGGGCAATGCGCGCGGACGCTATGCAGAACTGGTGCAACTGGTGCGTTTCGGCAAAAAGAAACTCAACATATTCAGTGAGAAAGAATACTACGAAGGCACCATCGACCCGGAAAACGGCGCAGACTGGAACCAAACCGCCCCGATAGACACCCGTCCGACGCTGGACGATTTCAAAAAAACCGTCAGCGATTATTTGGCTTGGGAAGTTTCCAACTTGTTAAAACGTGGAAGCGGACAGGACGACACGCTGGGAAAGTAGATGCCCGCTTGACCGAGATGTTGGAATCGGTTGAGTGGGGAGAATTTTTGATTGGGGATTTGTTTGAAATCAATCCGACAAAATATTATCGGCTGAGTAATGAAGAAATTATTTCGGCAAATGGTACTGTACCTTTGGTTTCAAATTCTTCCGTGGATAACGGAGTAATGGGGTTTTCCAAGCTGCCGGCAAATAATAAAGGCAATACGATAACTTGTTCCGATACAACGATTGGTGCGGATACAATGTTTTATCAAGAGAAGGACTTTATCGGTTATTCGCATATTCAACATTTTGTCCCCAAGCCTAAAATAACAAGATTCAACAGGGCGATTGCACATATAATCATCACGGCAAGCAGAATTGCTACAGCCAAAAAATACGATTATGGAGCGAAATTCAACAGAAAGGAGATGCGTTCAACAAAAATTCATCTCCCCATCAAAAACGGTCAAATAAACCTTGACTTTATGGAAAATTTCGTAGCCGAGCTGGAAGCTCGGCGTACCGCCGAGCTGGAAGCCTACCTTTCAGCCGCAGGGCTGAAAGACTACACGCTAACGACGGAAGAAGAGCGGACATTGGCGGACTTTGGGCAACAGCAGTGGGGAAGGTTCAATCTGCACGATTTGTTCGGAAAAGCCACACGCGGCAAACGCTTAAAAAGCGATGACAGGGTTTCAGGCAGCCTGCCGTTTGTTACCGCTGGCGAAGCCGATACGGGCATTTCCGCCTTTATCGGGAATCCGGTGTACCGTTTCAAAGCCAATACGGTTACGATAGATATGTTTGGTTCGGCAAAATACCGTAATTACGAATACGGCGCAGACGACCATGTAGCAGTCGTGCATACCGATGAATTGGAAAAAATGGCGGTGTTGTTCATTACTTCCGCCATCCATAAGGCGGCATATACGGGAGAGTTCCACTATGGACGGAATTTCTACGCCAAAGATGCAGATAATCTGATGATTAATTTACCTGTAAAAGACGGCGGACCTGACTACGCTTATATGCAAACCCTGATTTCCGCCGTGCAAAAACAAGTCATCAAAGATGTGGTGCGTTACGCCGACGAAAAAATCACCGCCACCAAAACGGTAACGGCAAGGTAAACCCGTTTAAAATTGAAGGCCGTCTGAATGCGAAAACCGATTTTCAGACGGCCTTTTGACTTATTCCCAACCTCACAAACCCTTAAAAATCCGCTATAATCGCCCGCAATTTGATTTAAGCATTCTTACTTGAAATGGCACAAAAAATCCAATCCGTCAAAGGCATGAACGACCTTCTGCCTGTCGAGCAAAAAGATTTCAAACTGACGGCTGCGTTTTGGCAGGCGTTTGAAGATACGGTCGGCCGCTGGACACGCGCTTACGGCTATCAGCAAATCCGTACGCCGATTGTCGAGCAAACCGGTTTGTTTGTCCGCTCCATCGGTGAGGAAACCGATGTGGTCGGCAAGGAAATGTACACCTTTTCCGATTCAAACGATTCTTTGAGTTTAAGCCTGCGTCCTGAAGGTACGGCTTCTTGTCTGCGTGCGGTGGTCGAACACAACCTTCTGTACAACAGCCCGCAAAAGCTGTGGTATATGGGGCCGATGTTCCGCCGCGAGCGTCCGCAAAAAGGCCGTTATCGTCAGTTCCATCAGGTCGGTATCGAAGCTTTGGGTTTTGAAGGTCCGGATATTGATGCGGAAATCATCGCGATGTCTGCCGACTTATGGAAAAAATTGGGTATCCGCAAATACCTGACTTTGGAAATCAACAGCTTGGGCAACCGTGAGGAACGCGCGGCACACCGTGCGGCATTGGTTGAATATCTGACCCTTTATGAAGATAAATTGGATGAAGACAGCAAACGCCGTCTGAAAACCAATCCTTTGCGCGTTTTGGATACGAAAAACCCTGATTTGCAGGAAATCTGCAATGCCGCGCCGCGTTTGGTGGATTACTTGGGCGAGGATTCGCAAAACCACTATGTACGCTTCAAAGCGATGTTGGACGGTTTGGGTATCCAATATATTGAAAATCCGCGCTTGGTACGCGGTTTGGATTACTACAATCAGACGGTTTTTGAGTGGACGACCGACAAACTCGGCGCGCAGGCGACTGTGTGCGGCGGCGGCCGTTACGATGGTTTGATTGAGGAACTTGGCGGTAAGCCTGCGCCGTCTATCGGCTTTGCAATGGGCATCGAACGGCTGCTGCTTTTGGTGAGCGAATACGGCTCTCTGGAAGTGAACGCTGCGCCTGATGTCTATGCAATGCACCAAGGCGAAGGGGCGGACTTGCAGGTGATGAAATACGCACAAGCCTTGCGCGCTCAAGGTTTCAATGTAATGCAGCATTCCGGCTATCAAAGCCTGAAAGCGCAAATGAAAAAAGCCGACAACAGCGGCGCGCGCTTTGCCCTAATTGTCGCGCAAGACGAACTGGCGAACGGTACGGTTACGCTCAAAGACATGAACGGCGCACACGGTCAGCAAACTGTCGCCGCCGAGGATTTAACCCATACTTTACAACAATGGAAGAACGCATAAATGGCAGCCCATCTCGAAGAACAACAAGAGTTAGACAACTTTAAATATTTTTGGAAAACCACGGGCAAATGGCTGTTTGCCGTGCTGATTTTGGCGGCGCTCGGCTACTTGGGATACACGGTTTACCAAAACCGTGCGGCTTCCCAAAATCAGGAAGCTGCGGCGGTGCTGGCAAACATCGTAGAAAAGGCGCAAAACAAAGCCCCGCAAAGCGAAATCAATGCCGAATTGGCCAAGCTCCAACAAAGCTACCCCCATTCCATTTCCGCCGCCCAAGCCACGCTGATGGCGGCAGCAACCGAATTTGACGCGCAGCGTTACGATGTTGCCGAAGGCCATTTGAAATGGGTGTTGTCCAACCAAAAAGACAGCCTGATTCAGGCGTTGGCGGCGCAGCGTCTGGGCGTTGTGTTGTTGCAACAAAAAAAATACGATGCCGCGCTTGCCGCACTCGACACGCCGGTTGAGGCGGACTTCGCCCCCCTGCTGATGGAAACCAAAGGCGATGTTTATGCCGCACAAGGCAAAAATCAGGATGCCGTCAAAAGCTATACCCGGGCTTTGGAACAACTGCCGCCGAACGCCGTTGCCCGCGAGTTGCTTCAAATGAAACTCGATTCGCTGAAATAAATGCCGTCTGAAATACCGCTCTCTCTTCAGACGGCATTTCAGACAACCCCATTCTACGGTAATTCCCGTAAAACCATCCACCGTGTCCCAACGGACACCTGCTCGTGTTCAGTTCTACCGAACGGCACTTGACACAGAAAGACTCAATCATGAAACCAACCATCGCGCTTGTCGGCCGCCCCAACGTCGGCAAATCCACCTTGTTCAACCGTTTGACGCACACCAAAGACGCGCTCGTGCATGACCTGCCCGGCCTGACCCGAGACCGCCATTACGGTCATGGCAAAGTCGGCAGCAAACCTTATTTGGTCATCGATACCGGCGGTTTCGAGCCGGTTGTGGACAGCGGCATTTTGCACGAAATGGCAAAACAAACCTTGCAGGCTGTTGATGAGGCCGATGCAGTGGTGTTTTTAGTGGACGGCCGTACCGGTTTGACGCCGCAAGACAAAATTATTGCCGACCGTTTGCGCCAAAGTCCGCGCCCTGTTTATTTGGCGGTGAATAAAGGCGAGGGCGGCAATAGAGCCGTACTTGCCTCCGAGTTCTACGAACTTGCCCTGGGCGACCCTTATGTTATCTCAGGTGCGCACGGCGATGGCGTGTATTATCTGATTGAAGATATTTTGGAAACCTTCCCAGAGCCTGAAATGGAAGAGGAAGAAGCGAAACATCCTGTTTTTGCTGTAATCGGCCGTCCAAATGTCGGTAAATCGACCTTGGTAAACGCCATCCTCGGCGAAGAGCGCGTGATTGCTTTCGATATGGCAGGCACGACGCGTGACAGTATTCATATCGATTTTGAACGTGAAAGCAAGCCATTTACCATCATCGATACCGCAGGCGTGCGCCGTCGCGGCAAAGTAGATGAAGCGGTGGAAAAGTTCTCCGTTATCAAAGCCATGCAGGCGGTTGAAGCGGCAAACGTTGCCGTCTTGGTATTGGACGCGCAACAAGATGTCGCCGACCAAGATGCGACGATTGCAGGTTTCGCTTTGGAAGCAGGCCGTGCCTTGGTGGTTGCCGTCAACAAATGGGACGGCATCAGCGAAGAGCGGCGCGAGCAAGTGAAACGTGATATCAACCGCAAACTGTATTTCCTTGATTTTGCTAAGTTTCACTTTATTTCCGCATTGAAAGAACGCGGCATTGACGGATTGTTCGACAGCATTCAGGCTGCCTACAACGCGGCAATGATTAAGATGCCGACGCCGAAAATCACGCGCGTCCTGCAAAGCGCGATCGAGCGTCAGCAACCGCCGCGTGCTGGCTTGGTGCGTCCGAAAATGCGTTATGCCCACCAAGGCGGCATGAATCCGCCAGTGATTGTGGTTCACGGCAATTCGCTGCACGCGATTTCCGACAGCTATACGCGCTATCTGACCCAAACGTTCCGTAAAGCCTTCAACCTGCAAGGCACGCCGCTCAGAATTCAATACAATGTTTCGGAAAACCCGTATGAAAATGCGGAAGACAAACCGAAGAAAAAACCGCTGCGCCGCGTCAGCCTGAGCAACCGTATTGAGAAACGCGAAGGCCGCAAGGAAGAGAAAAACCGCTTCAAGAAGAAAACCAAAGTCAGCGTGAAAAAACAATTCAGCAAATAATTCCCAACATTTCAAACAACAGGAAACATTATGTGGTTCAAGCAGATTAGTTTTTATCCGCTCAACAAAGAAAAGCTGCCTGAGGCGGACGTACTTGCCGACAAACTTGCCGAAGCTGAATTTACCCATTGCCAAGGCTTAGACTGGTTCAGCGAAGGCTTTACCGCACCGGTTTCATTCTCACCGGAACTCGTTTTCCCTGCCGACTTTACCTTGCGCGTCGCCCTGAAAAAAGAGGAAAAAGTCCTGCCTGCCGGCGTCATCCGCGATATTTTGGAAGAGAAGGTAGCGGAAATCCAAAACAATGAAGCCCGCAATGTCGGTCGCAAAGAAAAACAAGAGCTTAAAGAGCAAATTACAGACGACCTGCTGCCCCGAGCGTTTACCCGCAGCAGCCGTACAGAAGCGGTGTTTAACACTCGCCACGGCTACCTGCTCGTCAATAACGCGGCTTCCGCCAAAGCAGAAAACATCCTGACCAAGCTGCGCGAAGCTTTGGGAGGTTTGGAAGCCTCGCTGCCGAATACCAAACAATCGCCCTCTTCCCTGATGACCGGCTGGCTGTTGCAAGGGCATTGCGAAGGCGGTTTTGAATTAGACAGCGATTGCGAACTCAAAGGTACGGGCGATATTGTTCCCGTCGTCAAAGTATCCAAACAAGATTTAACCGCCGACGAAGTGGTTCAACACGTCAAAAACGGTAAAACCGTAACCCAGCTCGGTTTGGTTTGGCGCGAACAAATCGCCTTTATCCTCACTCAAGACTTCACACTCAAGCGCATCCAATACCTCGACGTATTGCAGGAAGAAGCCGAAAGCAACGGTGACGATGCCGCCAGTCTTGCCTTCGCCTCGCAAATCCTGATGGCGGAATCCGTCAGCACCATGTTGGAAGAGCTGGTTTCCTATTTGGGCGGCTGGCAAGATTGATTTTTCAGACGGCTTTTACACGACAAAATACCGTCAACCAAAATCCAATGGAATAACCCTTATGCTTAAACATCTCGCATTCCTACTGCCCGCCATGATGTTCGCCCTCCCCACTTCGGCCGCCGTTCTGACTTCCTATCAAGAACCAGGCTGCACCTACGACGGCGATGTCGGCAAAGACGGTAAACCCGCCGGCAAAGGCACATGGCGCTGCCAAGACGGGCGCAACTATACCGGTTCGTTTAAAAACGGCAAGTTCGACGGACAAGGCGTTTATACCGTTGCCGCCAACCGCGAAATATTTATCGAACCGTTCAATTCCGACAGTACCAAATTCCGCAACATGGTACTCTCGGGCACATTCAAAAAAGGCTTGGCACACGGCAGATTTACCGTCTCGCAAAACGGCGAAACCCTCTTCATTATGAAATGCGAAAACGGCATGATTAAAGAAGTGAAACTGCCCAAAAACAAATAAGCCCCGTTTTCAGACGGCATCCCCGAATGCTTTGTCCGAACATCAAAAGAAACAAGGAAAACATTATGAGCATCAAGTCCGACAAATGGATACGCCGCATGAGCGAAGAATTCGGCATGATCGACCCCTTCGAGCCGAACCAAATCAAAGAAGCCGACGGCAAACGCATCATCTCCTACGGCACGTCCAGCTACGGCTACGACATCCGCTGCGCCAATGAATTTAAAATTTTTACCAACATCAACAGCACCATCGTCGATCCCAAAAACTTCGATCCCAAAAACTTCGTTACCGTCGAAGACGACTGCTGCATCATCCCGCCCAATTCCTTCGCACTGGCACGCACGGTCGAATATTTCCGCATCCCGCGCAACGTCCTGACCGTCTGCTTGGGCAAATCCACCTACGCCCGCTGCGGCATCATCGTCAACGTTACCCCGTTCGAACCGGAATGGGAAGGCTACGTTACCCTCGAGTTTTCCAACACCACCCCCCTGCCCGCCAAAATCTACGCAGGCGAAGGCGTGGCGCAAGTCCTGTTTTTCGAGAGCGACGAAGTGTGCGAAACTTCATACAAAGACCGCAACGGCAAATATATGGGGCAAACCGGCGTTACCCTGCCTAAAGCCTAAAATATAAATGCCGTCTGAACCGTATCATCCGGTTTCAGACGGCATTTACCTGTTTATCCGTGGTTAGAACTGAACCGTTCCATTGACACTGATGCTGATTTCCTCCACACCAGGTGCAACGGAATCCGTACCCTCCACGCCGTAGCTTGCTGCCATCGGCATGGCACGAAGCATTCTTGCCTGAGCAGCTCCTCCACCCGCGATATGGCTGCCGATGTGTCCCAAATTTAATTTGACGATTTTATAACCGGACGTACCCAATATGCCCGACAACTTGTCGGCACGCGCCTTGAAACGCAAAATAGCATCTTTACTGACCTGATTGATGACCTCGTTTCGGCGTTCACGCGACACATGGAAATCCGTATATTCCAATGCGGCATCTGCCTGAATATCGGCAATAAAACGGTTTAACTCATCAAAATCCCTACCTTCGACCTTAAATTCCGCACGCTCCTCCCAGCCTGTTTGAATGCGTCTGCCGTTGGTATATTGATAGCGCGGCATCGCACTGCGCGATACCAATTCGGTTTTAAAGCTACCATTTTTTGATTTTCTGTTAAAACTGTTGAATTTTTTAACAAACTCGGCATTGACGGCATTTTTGTCCCGTCCTTCTGCCGCCACCTGGAAACGCGCGGACATTGTATCCTGAGCCACCTCGATACCCGCCGATTCGGAAAATTCGACAATATTGTAATTCAATGCTTCAGCCGCTGCCGGAAAAGATACCGCCAATAGGGAAGCCGCCAAAATAGAACGCAGCATATCCGTATCCTTACTTATAAAACCGCCAATCTAGCATATAGGTACGCTAAATTGCGTTAGCGTAAGGCAACAATTTAATATTCGATCGGCCTGCCTTATAATAACCGTCTTTCCGATACGGAATCATATTATGTCCGAACCCTTGCACGTCCTCGTCATCCCCTCATGGTATCCGCAATCCGAACAGGATGTGGACGGGATTTTTTTCCAAAATCAAGCACAGGCCCTCCAACGCAAAGGCATCAAAACCGCCGTGCTTGCACCGATGTTCCGCTACTTGCGCAAAGAACCGGCAAGCATCCTGACCGGCCCTTACGGTTTTGCCCAATACCGGCAAAAAGGTTTGGACATCTATACATGGCGCAGCATGTATTTCTTCCCCCGTTTTCCGTTCATCGACATCGACCGCATCCGCTGGGTGCGGGCAGGATTAAAGGCCTTTGAGTGCTATATCGGGGAAAACGGCATTCCCGACATCATCCATGCCCACTGTATGAACTATGCCGGCATACTTGCCTTCAAGATTTCCCAAAAATACGGCATCCCCTATGTCGTCACGGAACACAGCAGCACCATTACGCGCGGTTTGGTGCGCCCGCACCAATGGCAGCCTATGAAAAATGCGGCGGCACACGCCTCCGCACTGCTCGCTGTCAGCCGCCGTTTCGCCCAAGTCCTGCAACATAAATACGGCACTACATGGCAATATCTGCCTAACATTCTGGGTAACATCTTTACCCGAGCCTTCAATCCCCCGCAAATCAATCGTCCGGACAAATATTTTACCTTCTGCACCGTCTCGCACCTTCGCCGCCTCAAAGGACACGATGTCCTGCTCACTGCCTTTGCCCGTGCTTTGGCAAAACACCCCAACCTCCGTTTGAATATCGGCGGCAGCGGACAAGAAGAAACAAACCTGAAACGGCAGGCACGTCAGTTGGGAATTACCCATGCCGTTACATTTTTAGGCGCACTGCAACCCGAAGCAGTCTTGGATTTGATGAGAAACAGCGACGCATTCGTCCTTGCCAGCCGCACAGAAACCTTCGGCGTGGTCTATATCGAAGCACTGTCCCAAGGATTACCCGTCATTGCAACACGCTGCGGTGGTGCGGAATCTATTGTTTCAGACGGCAACGGATATTTGGTTCCTGTTGACGACGACGATGCCCTTGCCGACGCACTCATCAAAATGTATGAATACCACTCTGATTTTGAACCTGCCCAACTTAGGGAAAACTGTCTGAACGAATTTGGCGAAAATGCCGTTATAGGCAGGTTGATCGGCATTTTCCGACAGGCAATCGCAGAATACGGTAAGAAAATACCGGTGAAATAGATTAAAATCACACAATATCCAACTATTCGGACCTTCATATGACACATACCGTCCACCTGCATTTAGAAGAAACCGACAACTTGGCGTTGCAGCGTCTGTGCGGTTCTTTTGACAACAACCTTGATTTACTTGCTAAAGCACTCGATATCCACATCAGCCGCCGTTTTGAACATTTCACTTTCAACGGCGCATTTGCACACGCCGGCAAACGCGCACTGCTCAAACTCTTGGAAACGGCGCAGACGCGCGACCTAAACGACGGCGACATCAGGCTTGCCGCCGTCGAAGCCCAAACCGAAGATGCCGGTCATCAAGAAAAAAACCATGACCACGCCTATTATTTCCGCACCAAACGCGGCAGCATCGGCGGCAGGACACCCAGACAAAACGGCTATATCCGCGCCCTGCTCAACCACGACATCGTATTCGGGCTGGGGCCCGCAGGCACGGGCAAAACCTATCTTGCCGTTGCCGCCGCCGTTGACGCAATGGAAAAACACCAAATCGAACGCATCGTTTTAGTCCGGCCTGCCGTCGAAGCCGGTGAGAAACTGGGTTTTCTGCCCGGTGACCTGACCCAGAAAGTCGATCCCTACCTTCGTCCGCTTTATGATGCCCTCTATGACCTGATGGGCTTCGACCGTGTAACCAAGCTGATTGAAAAAGGTCTAATTGAGATTGCCCCGCTCGCCTATATGCGCGGCAGGACGCTCAACAGCGCATACATCATCCTCGACGAGGCACAAAATACCACGCCCGAACAAATGAAAATGTTCCTGACCCGCATCGGATTTGGTGCGAAAGCCGTCATCACCGGCGACATCAGCCAGATTGACCTGCCCAAAAACATCAAATCAGGATTGAAAGACGCACGTGAGAAACTGCACGATGTAGAAGGCCTGTATTTCCACACCTTTACCAGTGAAGACGTCGTCCGGCATCCTTTAGTGCAAAAAATCGTCGAAGCCTACGAATCGGCAGAACACGACTGACATTCCAATGCCGTCTGAAACCCGATGCATGGAAAATCGGGCAGAGAAAAACGGATACGGAAGCCAAGCTCCGTATCCGTTTCTTTATCCCTCCAACCGATACATCAATCGAATTTTCTGCATCGGATTGCCTCATCTTCGCAAAACATTGCCGAAGTTTCGCGGTTGCACGCCTGACGCACTTTCTGCCGCGCCACGCCTTCATTCCGGTCGCTTGCCTCAAACGTCTTTTGAAAAGGCGTAACGCTGCATACATACATGGTGGAATTTGAACCGAAAAGGTCGATTTTGACGGTATTGCCGCCGCTTTCCAATACGGCGACACGGTGTTCCAACTGCGCCAGACGTGCTTCCAAATCGCTGATTCTGTCGGCAAATGCGGGCATGGCGGCACACGCGGTCAAAATGCCCAAAATACATTTTTTCATCAATTTTTCCTTGTTGCTTGAACCCTGCCCACCCGGACATCCTTTTTCCGAGAGGCAGGGTCAGACTTTATTTACGGAGATGAGGCCCCTTACAAATCAGGATAATACATAGAACGGCACTTTATGCTTCACCCCATGTGTTAAAACTTCATTGCTCCTTGTCTGTTGACCGTTATTCCCAATCCGTTCCCACAACCTTCGGCTTGAGTTTGCGCCTGCGACGGCGGCGTTTTTTCTCCTGTCCTTCGTTTTTTTCGTGCCGGGCGGCGGCCTCGTTTTTGGTCATATCGGCCCGCTGTTCCTGCGATGCCGTCTGAAACGCCGTCCACCACTCGGCAAGGGCGCGGTCCGCATTGCCGGTTTCGGCGCGCAAAAGCAGGAAATCATAGGCGGCACGGAAACGCGTTTGGGCAAACAGTTTGTGCGGCCTTGCGCCTTTGCGGTTTTCAAACTGCGGCTGGAACATCCAAATTTCGCGCATCGTGGCGGAAAAGCGTTGCGGCACGCCCCAACCGCGTTCGACGGTTTCGCGCATCGTATTGATTGCATCGGACAGGGCGGGCACGGGTTTCAAACCCTGTTGCAGATTGCTTTTCCAATGGCGTTCCAACTCGGGCCACATCAGGGCCGCCAGTACGAAACCGACCGAAACCGATTTGTCGGCACGCAGCCGCTCATCGGTATTTTTCAAGGCAAGCACCGTCATTTTTCCGGCGATGCCGTCTGAAACGCGCAAGGCATTGAGCAGCGGATGGATGTCGTCCGGTATGTCAAATCCGTTCAAACGTTTCAGACACTCGCGCGCGTGCCCTGAAAACAGCAGTTTCATGATTTCGTCGAACAGCCTTGCCACAGGTTCGTGCTTCAGACGGCATATCGATTCGGCAATCGGTGCGGCGGTTTCCTCCGACAGCTCAAAGCCCAATTTGCCCGACAGGCGGATGGCGCGCAAAATCCTGACAGGGTCTTCCCGATAGCGTTCGGCGGCATCGCCAATCATCACCAGCCTGCGGGCGGCAACATCGGCAATTCCGTTGTGGAAATCCAAAATTTCTTCTTTTTCAGGATTGTAATACAAGGCATTGCAGGTAAAATCGCGCCGCATCGCATCTTCTTCGATGCTGCCGTAGGTGTTGTCCTTCATGATTCTGCCGCGCGCGTTCTGATGAACCTTCGCACCGCCCCGGAAAGTCGTTACCTCTATGGTTTCCGCGCCGTTCATAACGTGGACGATTTGAAAACGCCTGCCGATGATGCGGCTGCGGCGGAAGAGTTTGTGCACCTGTTCGGGCGTGGCATCGGTTGCGACATCGAAATCCTTGGGTTCGATGCCGAGCAGCAGGTCCCTGACCGCGCCACCGACCACATAAGCCTGAAACCCTGCCCCTTTCAGGCGGCGTATGACGTTTTCGGCGGCAAAGCTCAACATTTCGGCACGGATGTTGTGTCTTTCGGCAGGAATGACCGTTTTACTTTCCGCTTTTTTACTGCTCCGACCGGAAGGCAGCATCTTATTCAACCATTTTTTCAGCATAAATATTCTGACCCGAAGAGCGGCATCTCCACGGGCAACCGTGTTCAGACGGCATCGGGCGCAGGTTTGCAAGATGCCGTAACCATAAACAAAAGGCGTAGAAACTACGCCGTCCGAATCACGCCGCCCTCGCGGCGGCAACGCGTCATTATAACAGATTGCCCTCCAAAAAAATCAGACCCTGCTTTTGTGGCAGAGTCTGAAATTTGATGCGCCTTCTCCGATTGGGAACATTCCCGTCGTACAAACAGGCAAATGTTTCAACACACAGGACGACACATAAAGCACCGCCCTATGTGTTGCCCTGATTTGGAAGGGGTTACGCCCCTCCCAAATAAGGTCTGATTCTACCGCCCTAAAGGGTGGGGTTTCAACCGAAAAGGAAATACGATGAAGGAACAGAAATCACATTCAAACGGCGTTCCGCCGCCTCTACGCCGCTTCCCAGTAATCGATATACAGCTGCAATTCGAGATTGTTGCGCCATTCGTTGGCAACGGGGCGGTAAACCGTGCGGATGTATTCGGGGATGTCTCCGCTGCACCGCCAGAACATCGCTTCAAATTCGCAGCCGTCTTTTTGCAGCCACGCTTTTTTGTGTTTGCCCTCCGTGCCCAAAGGCTGCTGGCGGACGACGTGGAACTCGTCGGTAAAGCTCGGCGGCGCGAAGCCCTGCCCCCAAACGTGGCGGGCGAGGTTTTGCGCCTGTTCCAACGTGATGTCGTGTGCAGGCAGGCTTCCGTCGGTGATGAAGGTTTGCGACAAATCGTCTTCGCACACCATCTCGCGCACGGCTTCTTCAAAGGCCGTCTGAAACGCGGGGATATTGTGTTCGAGTATGCTCAAACCCGCCGCCATCGCGTGTCCGCCGAATTTCAAAATCAAATCGGGATGGCGTTTGGACACCAAGTCCAAAGCATCGCGCAGGTGCAGGTTGGGAATGGAGCGTCCCGAACCGCGCACTTCGCCGTTGTCGGCAGGCGCAAACACGATGGTCGGACGATAAAAACGGTCTTTGAGGCGGCTGGCAACGATGCCGACCACGCCTTGATGGAAGTCGTCGCGATACGCCACCAAAGTCGTCTGACCTGGAGGCAGGGTTTCAGGAAAAGCATTCAGCGCGTCTTGCAGCATAGACTGCTCGATTTCGCGGCGCTCGATATTGAGGTTGTTTAACTGAGCCGCCAGTTCCTGCGCTTCGGCATCATCTCGCGCCAACAGACAGGCAATGCCGACCGACATATCGTCCAACCGTCCGGCGGCATTGATGCGCGGCCCCAACGCAAAGCCCATATCAAACGGCTGAGCCTTGCGCCAATCCCGTCGCGCCACTTCAAACAAGGCGCGGATACCGGGGCGCATTTTGCCCGAACGCATCCGTTTCAAACCTTGCGACACGAGGATACGGTTGTTGTGATCGAGGGAGACGACGTCGGCAACGGTACCGAGTGCGACCAAATCCAAAAGGTCGCCCAGATTCGGCTCTTTTAGGCCGTCTGAAAAATAATTGCGGCGGCGCAGTTCGGCACGCAAAGCCATCAGTACATAAAAAATCACGCCCACGCCCGCCAAGCTTTTGCTTTGGAAACCGCAGCCTTTTTGGTTCGGATTGACGATGATGCAGTCTGGCACGGTCTCGGCAGGCAGATGGTGGTCGGTTACAATCACATCCAAACCCAATTCCTGCGCACGCGCCACGCCTGCGATGCTGGCGATACCGTTATCGACCGTAATCAGCAAATCCACACCTTGCTCTGCCGCAATTTCAGTCAGCTCGGGCGTTAAGCCGTAGCCGTGTTCAAAGCGGTTGGGTACGAGGAAATCCACTTTAGCCCCCATCGCCGCCAAACCGCTCATACCGACGGAACACGCCGTCGCGCCGTCGGCATCGTAGTCGGCGACAATCAAGATTTTTTCCTGACGCTCAACCGCATCCGCCAAACGGCCGGCGGCGGCTTCGCAGTTTGTCAACGTTTGATACGGCAAAAGCGCAGCAAGCTTGTCGTCCAATTCGGCAGGACTTTGCACACCGCGCGAGGCACAAAGCCGGGCGATTAAAGGATCGGCGCCGGCGGCGAGCAAATGATTAAAAACGTCGGTATTGACGGATCGGGTTTGGATTTTGACGGACATAGCGCGGGGTTTTACAGTGCGGGTGTGCTTGAAATGCCGTCTGAAGGCTTTTCAGACGGCATTACCGTTCATTTGTCTGAGGAATTCGAGGCTGCAATCAACGCCGCGATAGGCAAGGCCAGCACCGCGCCCGCCGCATCCAGTATCAGTAAGGGGGGCGTATATAAAATATTTCCAAACAGCTTGAGTTTATCGGTATATTTTCCCTCAACCATATAATAAATCTCGACAGGCACACTTTGCTCAAAATGGTAATCGGCGTTCAGTTTTTGCGGTGTGGCGTAGTATTTGCCTTTGGTGGATACGCAGCGCGTGTAAATAGTCTGTTTGTCGAGTTTGACCGCTTTAAACTCAAGCTGTTTCAGCTTGGCGATGTCGTCAGGCCTGTCGGTATCGTAGCGCAGGCAAAGGCCGTCGGTACTGAAATTCTGGCTGCCGGGCGATTCGAGTTTGACCGGCAGGGCTTGGTGGCGAGCATAGCTCGGGGTATCCTCAACTATTTGGAAGGGCTTGTCCAGCCCTGCCTTCAAAATGCCCGTCAGCTTCGCCGAATCTTCGGGATTGACGACGAACCAGTATTTCCCGCCCATCATCACCAGGCTGCCCTTTTCCAATTGGGCATTGTCTTTGGCAACCACACCGAAGGCGCGGATTTGGTCCTTGTCAACGTGTTTGCGGTCGGTCGTTTGGATGAACGGGTCGTTCATGCCCCACAACATAAACGTACAGCCGTTCAGCATCAAGGTTGCCGCCAAAACGGCGGCGGTCGTTTTACGGAACAACATTTTATCCTCCAATCTAAATAACGGCGGATGCCGTCTGAAAATATGCCTAAGCTTCCCCTATTCCGCCTTGGCTTTCCATAACGGTTTTCAATTCTTGAAACAGGGCGCGGAAATTTTTCGGCAGTTTGTTCTGTTCCTGTTCTTTTTTGGTATTGCGGATGAGCGTCCTCAGCTTGCCCGCGTCCGCATGCGGAAAATCCGACATAAACTGCGTCAACGCTCCGTCGTCTGCCAACAGCCGTACGCGCGCCTGTTCCACACGTTGCAAAAAGGCATTGTGCGCCGCATCGTCGCCGCGCAGCTTGGCAAGAAACGCCTCGATGGGTGCGGGATCGGTATCGCGCATCAGCCTGCCGATAAATTGCGCCTGCCGCTTGAGCGCGCCGTTGGACGTGATTTTTTTATAGGCGGTTACCGCCTCGTACAAATCCGCATCCAAACCGATTTTTTTCAGCGTATCGTTTGAGAGCTTGGTCAACGCCATACCCAAATCCTGCAAATCGTTCATCTGCTTTTTCATTTGGGTTTTGCTGACCCATTCATCTTCTTGTTCAAACATCTTGATTCTCGAATTTTTTTCAATAGCGCATTTTAACAGAATGCCGCCGCGTTCAGACGGCATTTTGCACCGCACGCCCTGCAAACGGCGCGCTTTTGCCCCTGCCGCCCGAAACGGTTAAAATGCCGCAACGCTCCACCAAGAAAGATTTCTATGCTATTCAACCACACCGCTTCCGAACTCCTCGACCTCTGCCGCCGCACACTCGACTTGGCAAAAGCGACAGGCGCAACCGCCGCCGAAGCCGATTTCAGCGAATCATTGGGACAAAGCGTCAGCGTACGGCTGGGCGAAATCGAACAAATCGAGTTCCAGCAGGACAAGTCGCTGGACATTACCGTTTACGTCGGCAAACGCAAAGGCCGCGCCAGCACTGCCGACTTCTCCGAAAAAGCCCTGCAAGACACCGTCAAAGCCGCCATCGACATCGCCCGCTACACTGCCGAAGACGATTGCGCAGGTTTGGCAGACGCTTCGCTTATGGCGCAACACGTCGGCGACCTCGACCGTTACCACGAATGGGATTTAAGCCCGGAAGCCGCCGTCGAGTTGGCAAAACAATGCGAACAAGCCGCCCTGAACGAGGATGAACGCATCGAAAACTCCGAAGGGGCAGCGGTACAAACCGGACATTACCAATACGTTTACGGCAACACCCACGGTTTTGCCGCACACCAGCAAGGCACGCGCCACAGCATTTCATGCAGCGTCGTTGCCGCCGACGAAAACGGCATGCAGCGCGACTACTGGTACGATTCCTCCTGCCGCCATCAAGACATGGACAGCCCGGCGCAAATCGGTCAAACCGCCGCCGAACGTACCTTACGTCGTTTGAACAGCCGCAGCATTCCGACCGGAAACTACCCCGTCCTATTCGATGCGACCGTTTCGGGAGGTCTGATCGGACACCTCGTCGGCGCACTGTCCGGCGGCGCACTCTACCGCCAAAGCAGCTTCCTGATTAACAGCATAGGCAAGCAAATTCTGCCCGATTTCCTCAGCCTGCGCGAAGAGCCGCATATTCCCCGCGCCTTCGGCAGCACCTATTTTGATTCCGAAGGCGTCGCCACGCGGCCGCGTTTCATCATCCGCGACGGCATTGTCGAAAGCTATTTCCTCAGCAGTTATAGCGCGAGAAAACTCGGTATGCAGACCACGGGCAACGCCGGCGGCGCGCACAACCTTTATTTGAACCATACGCACGAAACGCAATCAGACCTGCTGAAAGAAGTGGGCACAGGATTGTTGGTAACCGAGCTCATGGGGCAAGGCGTAAACGCCATTACCGGCGACTACTCGCGCGGTGCGGCGGGTTTTTGGGTGGAAAACGGCATCATTGCCTACCCCGTCCATGAAATTACCGTTGCCGGCCGCCTTCAAGATATGTACCGCAACATCGTCGGCGTGTCCGATGATGCCTTACGCCGTTCGTCCAACCAAATCGGTTCTATCCTGATAGGAAGCATGACGGTTGCCGGCAACTGAAACCCCAACCGGATGCCGTCTGAAAGCAAAGGGCTGAACCTACAACGGTTCGGCCCTTTGTTGATATAGTGGATTAACAAAAACCAGTACGGCGTTGCCTCGCCTTAGCTCAAAGAGA
>NZ_JAGTUI010000013.1:40153-51923 GCF_018224585.1 Neisseria sp. Marseille-Q1983 | reverse complement strand
TCAATCCGACCGACACCCGCAGCATCCGGCAACGCATATCCGACAACTACAACAATCTCGGCAGCAATTTCTCTGACCGCGCCGATGAAGCCAACAGAAAAATGTTCGAGCACAATGCCAAGCTCGACCGCTGGGGCAACAGCATGGAGTTTATCAACGGCGTCGCCGCCGGCGCGCTTAACCCCTTTATCAGCGCGGGCGAAGCCGTTGACCAGTGGATGCAGGAAAACCCCAATGCCGCCGAAACCGTCGAAGCCCTGGTCAACGTCCTGCCGTTTGCCAAAGTCAAAAACCTGACAAAGGCGGCAAAGGCGGCAAAAGCAGCCAAAGCCGCGAAGTTGGCAAAGGCGGCAAAACCGGGGAAGGCGAAGGTCAGCGGGGATTTTGCCGTTGCCACACAAGCCAAATACAAGCAATATGGGGATGCGCATTCTGCCAATGCCCAATCGGCATTAGCTAAGAAATTGTCAGGTTTGGAAGATGCTCAAAATAGTGCGTCTAGGACAAAAACTTTACCTGATGGGAGAATCAGGTATTATGAAGCTGAGCGATTTGCTAGAACCGAGGGAAGAACGAGGGGTAATAGCTTTGTTACAGAATATAATCCTAAAACAGGCAGTACCCGACAATGGACGGAAAATTATGACCATAGCGGGAACGTAACTATGGTTCATCCTAAATCAATTAACGGACAAAGTGTAACCTCTCAGCATTATCCACCAACAAAACAGGAATTAGATTCATGGAAAAAATAACTCAACAATACGCATATTCTGAACTGCTCAGATTGTTCAATCAAAACGCTTCGGATGAAAAAATTGCGAATCTTGCTTTTGATTTTCTGTATGCTTGGTCAAAAGATAATTCTCCAGAATCTCGTAATATAATCTATGATTTAGCACTTATCGGTGAACCGGGTATGGAACTGACCCGTAATGACATAAAAGAATTGATTGACAGTTTAGTTGAGTAAGTATAGGTTAGGCTGAAAATCCCACAATCAAAAGGTCGTCTGAAACTGCTTTTAATTTCCAGACGACCTTTCCTTCATTTGAAACAGGATATTGAGAACTAAGTTCTTCAAAAATCCTACACCTGCTCCTTCCACGGCAACACCTTGGTTAAAACGGCAGACGGCTACAAAGCTATTGCCCGTATCCGGGTCGGCGACCGTGTCTTCGCCAAGGACGAGGCAAGCGGAGTAACGGGATACAAACCTGTTACCGCCCAATACGGCAATCCGTATCAGGAAACCATTTACATTAAAGTTTCAGACGACATCGGCAACAGCCAAACCCTGATTTCCAACCGCATCCACCCATTTTATTCGGACGGCAAATGGGTTAAAGCAGAGGATTTGAAAGCGGGAAACAGGTTGTCGTCTGAAAGCGGCGCGGAACAGACGGTTCAAAGCATTACCGTCAAACCGGAACCGCTGCAAGCCTACAATCTGACCGTCTCCGACTGGCATACTTACTTCGTCAAGGGTGATAGGGCGGAAACGGAAGGGGTTTGGGTTCATAATGCGTGTCCGCCAAAAAGAACAGGAAGCTCCAAGAATGAAAAACATGGAGATGGCGGTCGAAGTCAAATATCAGCGGAATCACGAATTGCTGAATTAGAAAATAAAATTATTCCCGGAATGTCCAAAAATGAACGCTTAAAGATTGAGCGAAAAATCAGAAATATTACAAAAAATGCCAATCGAAAAGCAAAAGGAGAAGAGCATGGTCGACGCGGTCGTTAAAACTCCCGAATTTGTACCTTTTACTTCTGTAGGAATATTCCGTTTTGGTGCGGATATAACACAGTACAAAAACATACTGGAAACTTTTATGTATGAACCTCCTGATAAGTTTAGAACAGAATATTATGAATCTCCCGACTCAAATTTACTCATTGCCGTCAAAAAAAACAAAATTATTTCGATATTTTGTTATCAGGAGCTATATTTTATGGGCGTTAATTTAATAGGTCTGAATTTTGAAGATTTTAAACAACTTTTCCATCACCCTAAATCATACGGTATTGATGAATATTATTTATCAAATGAATCTTATCCGACATATGTCTATGAGTTTGATGAAATAGGAGTACAAGCATGGGAAGCAAAAGGGAAAGTTGTTACTATCATTGCCGGGGGCAAAGACAATTATTCGACAGAACCTTACTACGATGAATAACATTACAGAAAAGAAACAAGAAACGGTACATTTGATAAAAACCTAAATCGTATTGGAGATTAATTATTATGTGCGAGTTCAAGGATTTTAGAAGAAACATCCCTTGTTTTGAAGAGTATGACGAAAATTCATTTATTGGCAAATGGTATGATGACGGGGTGTGGGATGATGAAGAATATTGGAAATTGGAGAATGATTTAATCGAGGTTAGGAGAAAATATCCTTATCCGATGGATATACCAAGGGACATCGTGATTGGAATCGGTAGCATTATTGATTTTTTAATGGTTCAAAATTGGAAACTTTTTGAAATTAAAGCTTCTCCTTGGTTGCCTAAAAGTGTCAAAATTAATGAGCGTTATGAAAGGTTCAGAGTAATGCTTCGTTATATTTTTACTGATTTAGATGTAGAGGACTGGAAATTTTTTTACTTTCCAATACAACATAGTAAAGGTAGATTGAGATGAAAAGTTTAATTATATTGGAGATACATTATTATGTGTGAGTTCAAGGATATTATAAGAAACGTTCCTTATTTTGAGGGGTATGACGAAAATTCATTTATTGGCAAATGGTATGATGACGGGGTATGGGATGATGAAGAATATTGGAAGTTGGAGAATGATTTAATTGAGGTTAGAAAAAAATATCCTTATCCGATGGATATACCAAGATATGTTGTCATTGGAATCGGTACCATTATTGATTTCTTAATGGTTCCAAATTGGAAACTTTTTGAAATTAAAGCTTCCCCTTGGCTACCTGATAGCGTAGGAATTAATGAACGTTATGAAAGGCTTAAAACAATGCTCCGTTATATTTTTACCGAGAAAGACATAGTCAACGTGCGATTTGATTATTACAACAAAAAATAGCAAAACCCGGCAATCAAAATGCCAATCGAAAAGCAAAAGGAGAAGAGCATGGTCGACGCGGTCGTTAAAACTCCCGAATTTGTACCTTTTACTTCTGTAGGAATATTCCGTTTTGGTGCGGATATAACACAGTACAAAAACATACTGGAAACTTTTATGTATGAACCTCCTGATGAGTTTGGAACAGAATATTATGAATCTCCCGACTCAAATTTACTCATTTCCGTCAAAAAAAAAAACAAAATTATTTCGATATTTTGTTATCAGGAGCTATATTTTATGGGCGTTAATATAATAGGTCTGAATTTTGAAGATTTTAAACAGCTTTTCCATCACCCTAAATCATACGGTGTTGATAAATATTATTTATCAAATGAATCTTATCCGACATATGTCTATGAGTTTGATGAAATAGGAGTACAAGCTTGGGAAGCAAAAGGGAAAATTGTTACTATCATTGCCGGAGGCAAAGACAATTATTCAACAGAACCTTACTACGATGAATAACATTAATGGCAGGCATAGGTTGGGTTGAGAACTCAACAACAAAAGGTCGTCTGAAACCGTAATCGATTTTTCAGACGACCTTTCTGTCAATCCAAACAGATTGTCGAATCTTAATCCAACCTGTGCTTGCTGTACGGAACAGGCACGGTGTTCATTCACAAGTTAAGTCATATATTGAATCAAAAGGCGGCATTGTTAAAACAGGTTTAGGAGATTAAACATGGCATCATATGTTTCTATAAAAGGATGGATTGAATGCTCTGACGATGATATAAAAATCATCCAAGAAAACATTAATAATTTTTGGAATAATTGTCCCTTCAATATCGAAGAGAAAGAATCTGCAAAAATATATAAAAGTGGGTGGGTTTTCCCGACAAATAGTTTTAATTGGAGCAGCTATATTTTTTTTGGTGCATGCGTAAAATCTTATTTCATTATTTATTTTGAAAAATGTATTAAAACAATAATGGAATTGGATATTGAAATATCAGGTTTTTTTGAATTAGATTATTATGAAGATAGTTATAAAGTAAATTGGAAAATAAATAATGGCAATTTAATACAAACGACTAATTAAATGGACAAAAAATGATGGCTGATAAGGAACAAGTAGAAAAGATGATTTATTCTGAAAATAAACAGAGTGTTATTGACGGTATGCTCGGTATGACCTTCAGCTCGGAGGAGGATGAAATCCCTTGGATTTCTGAGAAATTGACGGAGTTGTCGAAGCATAAAGACTTGGATATTGCCAGATTGTCATTAACCTGTTTTGGACATCTTGCCAGGATGCATGAAAATATCGGCGATTGCGATAAAGTGATTGCTTTATTGCGCTCAAAACAAGGTAATCCGGATTTTCAAGGTTTTGCCGAAGATGCGTTAGACGATATTTCCTTCTTTATATTTAAAAAGCGTCCGTAAGCACCGGCAAGGTCAAATCTGGCAAATGCCGTCTGAAGCGGTATTCGGCTTTCAGACGGCATTTTCTCCGATTAGCACAGGATGCAGGGGCTTGCCGGCTTGATTTTGCCGAAGTTGTTGGCACGCAATTTGGAGGGGGCGACAACCTATGAAAAATAAATCGTTAAGGATATTTTTAGTTTTACCCAATTTGTTTCCGAAAAAGTACGGCAGCAACCGTAGATTAGATTAAAAATCAAACAATCAAAGCTCGTCTGATATAATCGATATATCCTTTTAAACGAAAAATAAATATGTTTAAAAAATTCAAACCGGTATTGTTGTCATTTTTTGCACTTGTATTTGCCTTTTGGCTGGGGACGGGTATTGCCTATGAGATTAATCCGCGTTGGTTTTTGAGCGATACGGCAACTGAAATACCTGAAAATCCGAATGCTTTTGTGGCGAAACTTGCCCGCCTGTTCCGAAATGCCGACAGGGCGGTTGTCATCGTGAAGGAATCGATAAGGACGGAGGAAAGTCTTGACGAAACTGCGGATGACGGTCCGTTGCAGTCGGAGAAGGATTATCTCGCGCTCGCTATCCGGCTCAGTCGTTTGAAAGAAAAGGCGAAATGGTTTCACGTAACGGAGCAGGAACATGGGGAAGAGGTCTGGCTGGATTACTATATCGGCGAGGGCGGTTTGGTTGCGGTTTCGCTTTTGCAACGTTCGCCGGAAGCGTTTGTTAATGCCGAATATCTGTATCGGAACGATCGTCCGTTTTCTGTAAATGTGTACGGCGGAACGGTTCACGGGGAAAATTATGAAACGACAGGAGAATATCGGGTTATTTGGCAACCGGACGGTTCGGTATTTGATGCGGCGGGGCGCGGGAAAATCGGGGAAGATGTTTATGAGCATTGTCTCGGGTGTTATCAGATGGCTCAGGTATATTTGGCGAAATACCGGGATGTCGCGAATGATGAGCAGAAGGTTTGGGACTTCCGCGAAGAGAGCAACCGGATTGCGTCGGACTCGCGCGATTATGTGTTTTATCAGAATATGCGGGAATTGATGCCCCCGGGGATGAAGGCGAACAGTCTTGTGGTCGGCTATGATGCGGACGGTCTGCCGCAGAAAGTCTATTGGAGTTTCGACAATGGGAAAAAACGCCAGAGTTTCGAATATTATTTGAAAAACGGAAATCTTTTTATTGCACAATCTTCGACGGTAGCATTGAAAGCGGATGGCGTAACGGCGGATATGGAGACCTATCATATGCAACAGACGTGGTTTTTGGATGGCGGGCGGATTGTCCGCGAAGAGAAACAGGGAGACAGACTGCCTGATTTTCCTTTGAACTTGGAAGATTTGGAAAAAGAGGTGCGCCGTTATACAGAGGCTGCGGCGAGACGTTCGGGCGGCAGGCGCGACCTTTCTTACTGAACGCCAATGCCGTCTGAAACCGGTTTTCAGACGGCATTGGAGAGTCAAACGCTTTTTGCAATGCTGTATATTCCAAATCCAATTCGCTATAAATTGAAAACCACAATCCAAAAAACAGAAATACACATTATAAAACAAATAAATAAGTTGACATATTGTGCAATATCGAAGGCTGTATCATATTTTCCCATCGGGCCTTCCCCGTTCTTTATATGAGCGGTAGGCATCCTCATAAAAGAAGGGATACCGATAAGGGAAAATACCCCAGCATAAAAAATATACTGATTAATCAATACAAATCCAACAAACAGTTCATCGTATTCTTTTCTGTTGACGTATAAAAAATACTGATATATGCCTTCACTTTCATAGGGCGACGCTTTATGTGCCGTCTTGTGTGTTGAAACGTCGGTTTCCCTTACCGCCTGCCCTGCTTTTCCCTGATTGCTGATTGCTGCCAACTGCCGTCCGAACCTGAACCGTCAGGTTTCAGACGGCATTTTTTCTGCCTGTTCCCACAATTTCCGTTTTTGTGCGGCGGTCAGTTTTTTGACGGCGATTTCCTGTTTGAGCGCAGTGCCTTTATCCATGCCGCCTGCAACGATACGCATCGCCACCGGTTTGAATACGCGGGTATATTTCGCGCCTTTGCCGGAAGCGTGGGCGGCAAGCCGCTGTTGCGGATTCGGGCTGATGCCGCAATAGAACGCACTGTTTTCACACAATATCAGGTAAACGCTCCAATTTGACGCGTTCATCTGCCTGCATCCTGAGTTTTTTCCCCGTTCCAAGGCGCAACTTGCAGCAACAGCAGCATACCCGGAAGGGCAAGTATGAAACATAGCTGGAAAAACGGTACATAACCGAGCCATTCAATCAGATAACCGGCAAAGGAATTGATGACCGTACGGGGAACGGCGGACAGGCTGGTAAACAGCGCAAGCTGCGTTGCGGTAAATGCGGGATTGGTCTCGCGCGCCATATACGATACGAACGCCGCCGTCCCCAACCCCACGCCGACTGCCTCTGCACCGATAACCGCCGCCAGCATCATCCTCTCGCTTGTACCGACCGTGTCGAAATGTCCGAACCCTGCCAGCCATACAAACCCCAAAACGGTTACAGCCTGCACCGCGCCGAATATCCACAAGGCTTTGTTTACGCCGATTTTCAGCATCCACACGCCGCCCAAGATACCTGCCGCCACTGCCGGCCACAGTCCTGCATTTTTCGCAATCAAACCGATGTCTGTCTTGCTGAAACCCATATCCAGATAAAACGGCGTTGCCAACGCGGTTGCCATACTGTCGCCGAGTTTGTAAAGGAAGATAAACAGCAGCACGCATACCGCCGAAGCGATGCCCTTGCGCGTAAAAAATTCTTTAAACGGCTCTACCACGGTCTGCTTCAACGTTTTAGGAACGGCAGGCGGCAACACGGGTTCGCGCGCGAGAAACAGCGTCATCAGAAGGCCGGGCAGCATAAATAATGAAGTGATAACAAATACTTCTGACCACGGCATCCTGTCTGCCAACACTAAACTCAATGAACCAGGAATCAGGGCGGCAACCCTATAGGCGTTCACATGAACCGAGTTGCCCAAACCCAATTCCTCGTCCGACAAAATCTCGCGCCTGAACGCATCTAATACAATATCCTGACTGGCGGAAAAAAAAGCGACAAGCACCGACAAGCCGGCAATCAGCGGCAGATGATTCCGGGGGTTTAAAAAGGCATATGCCGCCAAAGCCGCCAGCAAACCTGCCTGCGTCAACAGCATCCACCCGCGCCGCCGGCCCAAAATGGGAACCCTGACCGCGTCCATCAGCGGAGACCACAAAAATTTCCAAGTAAACGGCAGACCGATCAGCGCCATCAGCCCGATGCTCTTCAAATCCACCTGCTCGCTGCGCAACCATGCCGGAATCAGGTTAATCAGAAAGTACAGCGGCAGCCCCGAGGTAAACCCCGTAAAAATACAGACAAGCATATTGCGGGAAAAGATTTGCCCGATAAAACCTGATTTCGATACAGTCATGGTTCAAACAGCCAAGAAATAAAAGCCTATTGTAGCAAATATCGCCCAACCGCTGAAAAACACCGTCCCTGCTCCGCCGTTTTGCCGTTCAAATGCAAAATGCCGTCTGAAACTGTGTTCAGACGGCATTGCTTTTCTGAAAACCCGACGTGCTTACAGGCTGTAATACATTTCAAATTCCAGCGGGTGCGGCGCCATGCGGATGCGGCGGACATCTTCCTCTTTAAAGGCGATGTAGCTGTCGATCCAGTCTTTGCTGAACACGCCGCCGCGCAGCAGGAATTCGTGGTCGGCTTTAAGGGCGGACAATGCTTCTTCTAAAGAGGCGCAAACGGTCGGCACCAATGCATCTTCTTCCGGCGGCAGGTCGTACAGGTTTTTATCGGCAGGGTCGCCCGGATGGATTTTGTTTTGAATACCGTCCAAACCCGCCATCAGCAGGGCGGCGAACGCCAAGTATGGGTTGGCAGTCGGATCGGGGAAACGTGCTTCGATGCGGCGTGCTTTGCTGCTGTTCACGGACGGAATGCGGATGGAAGCGGAACGGTTTTTGGCAGAGTATGCCAATTTAGTCGGCGCTTCAAAGTGCGGCACGAGGCGTTTGTAGGAGTTGGTGGACGGATTGGTAATCGCGTTCAAGGCTTTGGCGTGTTTGATGATGCCGCCGATGTAGTAGAGCGCGGTATCGGACAAACCGGCATAGCCGTCGCCTGCAAACAGGTTTTGACCGTCTTTCCAAATGGATTGGTGAACGTGCATACCGCTGCCGTTGTCGCCCATGATGGGTTTAGGCATGAAGGTAGCGGTTTTGCCGAAGTTGTGGGCAACGTTTTGAATCACGTATTTCATGTCTTGGGTTTGGTCGGCGCGTTTGACCAGTGTGCTGAACTTCGTGCCGATTTCCATTTGGCTGCCGGTACCGACTTCGCTGTGGTGGACTTCGACTTCGATGCCGAGTTCTTCCAAAATGTTTACCATCGCGGAGCGCAGGTCTTGTCCCTCATCAATCGGGGCAACGGGCGCATAACCGCCTTTGACGGCAGGGCGGTGGCCGGTGTTTTGACCATCCATGTGCAGGCCGCTTGCCCATGCGCCGCTTTCGGAAGTGATTTCGTAACGGGTTTTGTGCATATCGGTTTCAAACTCTACGCCGTCGAAGACGAAGAATTCGGGTTCGGGGCCGAAGTATGCCGTGTCGCCGATACCGGAAGATTTCAAATAGGCCTCGGCGCGGCGTGCGATGGAGCGCGGGTCGCGGTCGTAACCCTGACCGTCGGCAGGGTCGATGACATCGCAGGTAATGACGACGGTAACATCATCATAAAAAGGATCGACGAAGGCTGTGGACGCATCGGGACGCAGCTGCATATCGGAAGCCTGAATGCCTTTCCAGCCACCGATAGACGAACCGTCAAACGCCTGACCGTTTTCAAACCACTCTTCGGGGTCTTCCAACACGATGCGTGCAGGCACGGTAAAGTGGTGCTGCTTGCCTTTGGTATCGGTAAAGCGCAAATCGACAAAGCGGGCTTCGCTTTCTTCAATCAATTTTACGACGTTTTTAATAGACATTTTTCAGCTCCTGGAAAAGGGAAATAGCAAAATATGCGGAACGCGGCAGATTAGCTCAAAGCCAGCATGATTCTACCACGTCCATGCCGTCTGAAACTGGCCCTACGTCAAATTCCAAGCTGTAAAATATAGTTTCAGACGGCAAGATTGTCAACAATATGCTTCGGTTTGTCTGTTCAAAAGCGGAATACCCGCCCTTTTGTCCGAATGCCGACAAAACAGATGCCGTCTGAAAGCAGTTCAGACGGCATCTGTTGTTTGATTTGAAAACGGTCAACGGGGATAGTGGTTGCAGACAAATTTGTACGCATTCTCTCCAACCGTACCGGGAATGACATAATCCCATTCGGCATAGGATGGTGTGTAAGAACTGATAGAGTTTCCCGATTTGGAATACCACGTTAACGTCAAAGTCCTATGACGTTTACCACTGCAATCCATTTCTTCCAACCCTTTAATTACATTAAAAAATTTTCCATTGTCATGCTTTTGCGACTTTGCGTACCTTTGTTCGAACCATGCTCTATTGTCCGTACGACTGTCTGCATCACCAAACATGGCAGCATTACTGTCATTGCCAGTACCTACCCACACCCAATCCGCCGCCACCGCCGGCGTTGCCAACCCTAATGCAAATACTGCCAAGCACAACATCTTTTTCATGTCCGACCCTTTCGTCCTTGTCAACAAAATAAAGTTAAATTGTAACAAAAAAAAAACGACTTTTTTCAAGAAACAAACATTCTGTCATGCTACCTGACAACCGTTTCAGACGGCATCATTTCCATCTGTACGCCGCCGTTATAAAATAGCCGTCCCGTCTTTTGGAACACGACCATGACCGCCCTCCCCCGCTACGCCGTTTTCGGCAACCCCGTCGCCCACAGCAAGTCGCCGCAGATTCATCAACAATTTGCCCTTCAGGAAGGCGTTGACATTGAATACGAACGCATTTGCGCCGACATCGGCGGTTTCGCGCAGGCGGTTTCGACATTTTTTGAAACAGGCGGTTGCGGGGCAAACGTTACCGTACCGTTCAAACAGGAAGCTTTTGCACTAGCGGACGAGCATTCGAACCGCGCTTTGGCTGCCGGTGCGGTCAATACGCTGGTGTGGTTGGAAGACGGCAGAATACGCGGCGATAATACCGACGGTATCGGTTTGGTCAACGACATCACGCAGGTCAAAAACATTGCCATCGAGGGCAAAACCATTTTGCTTTTGGGCGCAGGCGGCGCGGTGCGCGGCGTAATTCCGGTATTGAAAGAACACCGCCCTGCCCGTATCGTCATTACCAACCGTACCCACGCCAAAGCCGAGGAATTGGCGCAGCTTTTCGGCATTGAAGCCGTCCCGATGGAGGATTTAAACGGCGGTTTCGATATCATCATCAACGGCACGTCCGGCGGCTTGAGCGGTCAGCTTCCTGCCGTCAGCCCTGAAATTTTTCGCAACTGCCGCCTTGCCTACGATATGGTTTACGGCAACGCGGCGCAGGCGTTTTTGAACTTTGCCCAAAGCAACGGCGCGGCCGAAGTTTCAGACGGCCTGGGTATGCTGGTCGGTCAGGCTGCCGCTTCCTACTCCCTCTGGCGCGGGTTTACGCCCGATATCCGCCCCGTTATCGAACACATGAAAGCCCTGTAACCATGTTCCGCATCATCAAATGGCTGATTGCCCTGCCCATCGGCATCTTTATCTTTTTCAACGCTTATGTGTACGGCAACATCATTACCTACCGTGCCGTCGCGCCGCATCAAACCGCCTTTATGTCGATGCGGATGAAGCAATTTGAACAAGAAGGACGCAATGTCGCCCTGGATTACCGCTGGGTTCCCTACGACCGCATTTCCACCAACCTGAAAAAAGCCCTGATTGCTTCCGAAGATGCCCATTTTGCCGGACACGGCGGCTTCGATTGGGGCGGCATTCAAAACGCCATCAGGCGCAACCGGAACAGCGGCGAAGTGAAGGCAGGCGGATCGACCATCAGCCAGCAGCTTGCCAAAAACCTCTTCCTTAACGAAAGCCGCAGCTATCTGCGCAAAGGGGAAGAGGCGGCCATTACGGCGATGATGGAAGCCGTTACCGACAAAGACAGGATTTTTGAGCTGTATCTGAATTCGATTGAATGGCACTACGGCGTTTTCGGCGCGGAAGCTGCGTCCCGGTATTTTTATCAAATACCCGCCGCCAAGCTGAGCAAACAGCAGGCGGCGAAATTGACGGCGCGCGTCCCCG
>NZ_JAGTUI010000013.1:0-40053 GCF_018224585.1 Neisseria sp. Marseille-Q1983 | reverse complement strand
CCCGCCGCCAAGCTGAGCAAACAGCAGGCGGCGAAATTGACGGCGCGCGTCCCCGCCCCGCTCTACTACGCCGACCATCCGAAAAGCAAACGCCTGCGCAACAAAACCAATATCGTGCTCAGACGCATGGGTTCGGCAGAATTGCCTGAAAGCGATACGGACTGATTGTTTCAGATATGGAAATGCCGTCTGAACTGCGGTTCAGACGGCATATGTTTTCTGGTTTTTACCTGCCCGACAGCCGCAAAGACCGTATCATACATAGCAGGCATTTACGGTGCGGGACTGCTGCCGAAAACAGCAGGCAAAAAATAACCGCTCTAAAGCGGTTTTTTGGTGGCCAGAGGCGGAATCGAACCGCCGACACACGGATTTTCAATCCGTTGCTCTACCAACTGAGCTATCTGGCCTTTATCTGTCTCGTTAAGAGATGCGTATTAAACCAAATTTCGGGACAACACGCAAGCGGATTTGTCGATATTTTTTATCCAACCGACTAAGTCGATGTTTTAAGTTTAAATTAATTTCACAGAAAAATAGTGCAAATCGGTTTTTTGCCGTTTGTTCGGCGATATTCTGCTTTTCAGACGGCAAAACGCTTCAATATTTGAAGTTCTCGCCCAAATAGACGGCGCGCACCTGTTCGTTGCCGACCAGATCGTCGGGCTTGCCGGAAGCCAGCACCGCACCGTCTGAAATGATGTAGGCGCGGTCGCAGATGCTGAGGGTTTCGCGTACGTTGTGGTCGGTAATCAATACGCCGATACCGCGCGATTTGAGGAAACCGATGATTTTCTGGATATCGATGACGGCGATGGGATCGACACCTGCAAAGGGTTCGTCCAAAAGGATGAAGCGTGGTTTCATGGCGAGGACACGGGCGATTTCGACGCGCCGCCGTTCTCCGCCGGACAGCGACGGCGCAGGATTGCGGCGCAAGTGTCCGATATTGAGGTCGGCAAGCAGTTTTTCGATTTCTCTGTCGATTTGATTTTTATCTTTGGTTCTGATTTCCAAGATGGCGCGGATGTTTTGTTCGACGGTCATTTTGCGGAATATCGAGGCTTCCTGCGGCAGGTAGCCGACACCTAGGCGGGCGCGTTCGTGTATGGGCAGGTGGCGCAATTCCTGCCCGTCCAGCATCACGCTGCCCGCATCGGCGGCAATGAGTCCGACTATCATGTAGAAGCTGGTGGTTTTACCCGCGCCGTTGGGCCCGAGCAGGCCGACGACTTCACCGCTTTCGATTTCGAGGGAGAAGCTTTTAACGACTTGGCGTTTTTTAAAACTTTTTTGCAGGTTTTGAACAACAAGGCGGCTTACGTTTGCGCTCATAAATATCTCTTCAATATCTTCGGACGGCATATGCCGTCCGAACCGGGTTTATGTTTCAGACGGCATTTTGGGATTATTCGGATTTTTGCGTACTCGAAGGCTGGATAACGACGCTGACCCTGCCGGATTTGGAAGCGGATTTTGCGCCGGATTTTGTGCTGCCGCTGATGGTATAGACTTCGGTTTTGGTGTTGTAGGTAATCACCGCGCCTTCGGCGACATCACCGCCGCGCTGTACTCTGGCATTACCGGTTAAGACTACGGTGCTGCCTGCAGACGAATAAGCAACGTTGTTTGCCTGACCACGCACCGTCCCTTTGCCCCCGTCCAACGTTTGGCTGAAGCGCACGGGTGAGCCGTCGGCCTTCATAAACTGTTCGCCTTTGCCATTACGCGTTACGTTGACGCGGGCGGCGGAAATATTGAGCGTCCCCTGTCTGATGACGACATTGCCGCTGAATGTGGTGCTTTGGTTGGCTTGATCGAGCGAACCTTGGTCGGCCTCAATCTGAATAGGCTGCCTGCTGTCGCTTTGAAGGGCAAAAGCGGGGGATGCCGAAAAAAATGCTATTAAAACAAAAATTTTACATATTTTTTGTATCATAAATCGTGGCTTTCACTTTAGATGAGAAGTTCAACAGGCCTGTTTTGTGGTTGTAGGTCATACCGCCCGCCTGACCGTGCGATGCACCATATTGGAAACTGACAGGCGTATCGGTTTGGGCATATTGAGATTCGGTATCGACGTGCAGCTTTTCGGTTTCAACTTTACCCGCCTGCCGTTTGCCGTCGGCGGTTTTGGTCAGCACAACGTTGTTTTTAAAAAGAACCTGTTTGTTTTCGGTATGGTAAACGGCTTCATCGCTGCCGACTTCGTACAACAACCTGCCTTCTTGGAAGAACACGAGATGCGGCGAATCAAAATGGATGTCGCTGCTTTCGGGAAACTGTTTCGCGCCCTTTGAGCTCAAATGTTCTTTCAAGTATCCCTGTTCGTCAAACCGCCTGCCGTCCAAGCCGCCCATTGTGTATTGAGGTTCGTCGGGATTGAGCCTGACTTCCTCGATTTCGACTTCGCTGATGCGCCCCAGCCATGCCGACAGGCTGCCCAAGGCAACCGCCAATATCAATGGGAACGCGATTCCGTACCGCCATCTTACTTTCATTTGATGTACCCGTTCAAAGCCGCGCCCAACGTACCTTGCGCCTGCATAATCAGGTCGCACGCTTCGCGCACCGCGCCTGCGCCGCCCGCGTGTTCCGTGATATAGGCGGCGTGTTGCCGCGCAAACCAATGCGCGCCGGGGACGGCAACCGGCAATCCGCAACGCACCATCACCGGCAAATCGACCACGTCGTCGCCGACAAAGGCGCATTCGGCTTCTTCCACGCCTGCCTGCGCGCGCAATTCTTCATACGCGGCACGTTTGTCGCGAATGCCTTTGAAATAGTAATTTATGCCCAACTGTTTGACGCGGATGCCGACGGAGGGCGCGTCCCGGCCTGTGATAATCGCAGTTTGCACGCCGCTTGCCTGAAGCATTTTCAGACCGTGTCCGTCCAGCGTGTGAAACGATTTGATTTCTTCGCCGTCGTCGCGGATAAAGATGCACCCGTCGGTCAAAACGCCGTCCACATCCAATATCAGCAGTTTGATTTTGGCGGCGCGCGCCTGTAATTCGGGAGAAAGTGCCTGCATTGGGATTTCCTTGTTTTCAGGCGGCATATTTTAACACAAATGCCGTCTGAAACGGCTGCGCCGCCTTATACAATCCGTGCCGCCAAAAGGTCGTGCATATTCAGCGCGCCGATCAGCACGCCGTCGGCATCGGTTACCAAAAGACCGTTGATGTGGTTTGCCTGCATCACTTTCAACGCTTCGGCGGCGAGGCGTTCGGCGGAGATGGTTTTGGGCTGCGTATGCATCATTTCCTCCACCTGAAGACCGGCAAGGCTGTCGCGCCGTTGGAACAGGCGGCGCAAATCGCCGTCGGTGAACACGCCTTTCAGACGGCCTTGGGCATCCGTTACCGCCAGCATCCCCAGTCCTTTCTCGCTCATGCTGACGATGGCTTCTTTTAAAGGTGTGCCGAGCCGGACGGCAGGCAGGCCGCCGCCTTTGTGCATAATGTCGGCAACGCGCAAAAGCAGGCGTTTGCCGAGGCTGCCGGCAGGGTGGCTCAAGGCGAAATCGTCGGGCGTGAACGCGCGCGCGCGCAGCAGGACGACCGCCAACGCATCGCCCAAAGCCATCACGGCGGTGGTGCTGCTGGTCGGGGCAAGCCCCAGCGGGCAGGCTTCTTGAGAAACCGATGCCGTGATGTGGATGTCGGCATAACGCGCCATCGTCGAACCGGGGCGGGCGGTGATGCAGACAAGCGTAATGTTTTTGCGTTTGAGCGCGGGGATGATGGCGGCGATTTCGTCGCTTTCGCCGGAATTGGAAATGGCGACGACCACGTCGTTGTCCACAATCATCCCCAGATCGCCGTGTGCCGCTTCCGCAGGGTGGACGAAAAACGCGGGCGTGCCGGTCGAAGCCATGGTTGCCGCTATTTTGCGCCCGACGTGTCCCGACTTGCCCATACCCGTGATGACGACCCTGCCCGTGCAGCGCAGCAATGCGTCTGTCGCAAGGGCGAAGTTTTCGTCCAAATCCGCCGCAATTTCGCGCAAGCCTTCCGCTTCGGTGTGCAGCACTTCGCGCGCCCAATCGAGATATTTTCCGTTTCCTGCCATTGCAATCCGCCTTTGCTGTAATAAAACTACCCAAATTTTCCGAATCGGGGTAGCATAAGCCTTCAAACCCCGCCTATCCATCCAAAGGAATCAGAGATGACTATTTTATCGGACGTTAAAGCATTAGGACAACAAATCTGGCTGGACAACCTTTCCCGCTCGCTCGTGCAAAGCGGCGAATTGGCGCAAATGCTGAAACAAGGCGTGTGCGGCGTAACTTCCAATCCCGCCATCTTTCAAAAAGCCTTCGCCGGCGATGCGCTTTACGCCGACGAGGTTGCCGCCCTCAAGCAGCAAGACCTGACCCCGAAACAACGCTACGAAACGATGGCGGTTGCCGATGTGCGTGCCGCCTGCGACGTTTGCCTTGCCGAACACGAATCCACCGGCGGCAAAACCGGTTTCGTCAGCCTCGAAGTTTCGCCCGAGTTATCCAAAGACGCGCAAGGCACGGTTGAAGAAGCGCGCCGCCTCTACGCCGCCATCGGGTGCAGAAACGCGATGATTAAAGTGCCGGCCACCGACGCAGGCATCGATGCGCTCGAAACCCTCGTTTCAGACGGCATCAGCGTCAACCTCACGCTGCTGTTCTCCCGCGCCCAAACACTCAAAGCCTACGCCGCCTACGCACGCGGCATTGCCAAACGCTTGGCAGCCGGACAAAGCGTTGCCCATATCCAAGTTGTCGCCAGCTTCTTCATCTCCCGTGTGGACGGCGCGCTGGACACAACACTGCCCGACCACCTCAAAGGCAAAATCGCCATCGCCCTTGCCAAAGCCGCCTACCAAGACTGGGCGCAATACTTCGGCAGCTCGGAATTTGCCGCACTGGAAGCCCAAGGCGCAAACCGCGTGCAGCTTTTATGGGCATCTACCGGCGTGAAAAACCCTGCCTATCCCGACACGCTCTACGTTGACAGCCTGATCGGCGCGCACACCGTCAA
The DNA here is from genome assembly GCF_018224585.1 of Neisseria sp. Marseille-Q1983. NCBI lineage: Bacteria > Pseudomonadati > Pseudomonadota > Betaproteobacteria > Neisseriales > Neisseriaceae > Neisseria > Neisseria sp. Marseille-Q1983. The sequence goes on along the minus strand of NZ_JAGTUI010000013.1, from coordinate 35,035 downwards.
CACCGTTCCCGATGCCACGCTCAAAGCCTTTATCGACCACGGCACAGCCAAAGCCACGCTGACCGAAGGCGCGGACGAAGCGCAAGCGCAGCTTGCCGAAATTGCCGCGCTCGGCATCGATGTCGAAACCTTGGCGGCGCGTTTGCAGGAAGACGGTTTGAAACAATTTGAAGAAGCCTTTGAAAAACTGCTCGCACCGTTGGTTTAAACTTTTCATCCCCGATGCCGTCTGAAAGGCTTTCAGACGGCATCGCCCTTTTGACCGGACACAGTGCGGCATATCAAGGATTCGCCCTAAAAATATTAATCAACAAGAAGTTAATGCACGACATTACCCACCAACACAAAAGGAAATAGAATCATGGCAAAAGCACTCGAAATCATTTCACCCAATGAAATTTATTCAGATCTGATTTTTAAGGATCCGGTACCTCCCCATACTATCTTGCGCTCAATGGGTGCAAAAGATATTAGGATCAACCAACAGCAGGTAAACAACCAAATGTGCCGGGTAGGGATCTGCCGCCCGGATGTCCAAGCCACCTTGCGTGATTCTAATAAACGAATTTATATCGAATACGATCGCGCCAGTTCGAACCGTGGAGCCGGACATGCATCAAGAGCATTGAGTAATGATCCGGATGCTATTGTAATTTTAAGAACCGTGGATTAAATTATGAATGTAAACAAAGATTTTTTTCTTGCAAAAGACGGCCATCCAAGCCTGAAACAGTTTTATTTTATTGGCGCGCCATTTGAAAAAGCACTGGATCTCTATTTGAAAAGATTAATGGATTTAAGCGACTTTTATCAGAATTTAAAACCGAAACTATCGTATTTGGATGAGGAATATACCCTCAGTCAGAAATTGGATTTCTTGAATCCGCTTGAGATTACCGGATCATCCAAATATTTATTGTTGGAAACGCAGTCTGATTGGTCATTGCTAATAGACAATAATCGGAACGGCACAGACTTTTCAAGTGTGCCGTATGAAGCCTTGCTGTGGAAAATCAGATTATTGACTATGTACTTACGCCCATATTTTGGCAAAGATGAATTCGGTGCGGTCTCATTTACCCTATATGAGGGCAGCAAACAGGTTTCCCGTCATGACTGCGAAACCAGAAATGTTATGCTGCATAAAGAAACCAGTCGTGTCGAGTTTATGGAATATGGCACGCCGCTGCCGTTTGAACAGACAGAAAAATATACCGAAAGACTCAAAAAAAACAGGCTGACTGTGGAGATGATCGAAGAATATTGCAAACATTTAGGCATTTCATTATTTGATTTGGACTTCTACCAGTCCAAAGCCGCCCTTATTGAGATATTGAGAAACAAATAACTTCCATCTCTTCATATACAGAATTGATGAAACTGGTTGGTATAGTGGATTAAATTTAAACCAGTACAGCGTTGCCTCGCCTTGCCTACTATTTGTACTGTCTGCGGCTTCGTCGCCTTGTCCTGATTTAAATTTAATCCACTATAGAAATGCAAGTAATGAGAGAATCGCAGATAGAGCCTTCGATTTTTTCTCGCCCGGCCTTATGGATGGTTCAGCTACCGAAGAGCAATATAATGCCCTATATGATTTAACCTTGCTTGAAGAGCCCGGGATGGAACTGAATAAAGATGAGATAATGGCTTTGATTAATAGTCTTAAATAAAGGGGCTGTACCGGATATGTACACAGGACGTTTTGCCCCCAGCCCGACCGGGCTGCTCCACATCGGCTCGCTGCTGACCGCCGTCGCTTCCTATGCCGATGCACGCTCAAACGGCGGCAAATGGCTGGTCCGCATGGAAGACCTCGATCCGCCGCGCGAAATGCCGGGGGCGGCAAGCCATATCCTGCACACGCTTGAGGCATTCGGATTCGAGTGGGACGGAGAAGTCGCCTATCAGAGCCGCCGTTACGCCCTGTATGAAGAAACCCTATGCCGCCTGAAAACCGCCGGACTGGTCTATCCCTGCCATTGCAGCCGCAAAGACTGGCAGGCCGGGGCAAGGCGGGGCGCAGACGGGTTCGTCTATAACGGACGCTGCCGCCACCCCGGTCAACGCCCTGCACCGCAAGGCAAACAGCCTGCGTGGCGCATCCGCGTCCCCGACCGCGACATCGGCTTTTCAGACGGCATCGTCGGCGGTTACGCCCAAAACCTCGCCGGCGACATCGGCGATTTCGTCCTGCTTCGTGCAGACGGTTACTGGGCATACCAACTCGCCGTCGTTGCCGACGATGCCGAACAAGGCGTTACCCACATCGTCCGCGGACAAGACCTGCTCGTTTCTACGCCGCGCCAAATCTATTTGCAGCAGTGTTTGGGCGTTCCGACACCGCAATATGCCCACCTGCCGCTCCTGACCAACGCACAAGGGCAGAAATGGTCGAAACAGACGCTCGCCCCCGCATTGGATTTAAACCGCCGCGAACAACTCCTCCGCCAAGTGTTCCGTTACCTCAAGCTGCCCGATGCGCCGGAAACCGACCGCCCTGCCGAACTGCTCGACTGGGCGGTGGCGCACTGGGATATGGGCAAAGTGCCGAAACACGCCATTACCGCCCCCTAAACACCGCCCGACAAACGCACAAATGCCGTCTGAAGCCTTCAGACGGCATTTCACACATACAGCCCTGCCCTATTCGCGCGTATTTGCCCGTTCGACTTCTTTCCACGCTTCGAGAATCAGGCTGCCGTCGTTGTCTTTCAAGAGTGTCGCGTCGGAAAGCATACGCCGCCAAGTCCGCGCGCCTTTCAAGCCGTGCATCAGCCCGAGGCTGTGGCGGACGATGTGGCGCAAGATTGTGCCGCGTCCGGCTTGGATTTGGGCTTGGCTGTATGTGTAGAGGCGTTGCACCAAATCGGCGTATTCAATCGGGCTGCGGGTATCGCCGTAAAACAGTCTGTCCCATTCGTGCATCACCATCGGGTTGTGGTACGCCTCGCGCCCGACCATCACGCCGTCAACGTGTTGCAGGTGTCCGGCGATTGCTTCGTTGGTGGTAATACCGCCGTTGATGATGATTTCCAGCTCGGGAAACTCCTGCTTGAGGCGGTAAACGTAATCGTATTTCAAGGGCGGAACGTCGCGGTTTTCTTTGGGAGAAAGTCCGTCCAGCCATGCGTTGCGGGCGTGGACGATGAAGGTTTTGCAGGCGGTTTTGTCACGCAGCGTGCCGACGAAATCGGCAACGGTTTGGTATTCGGTCTGCCTGTCCACACCGATGCGGTGTTTGACGGTAACGGGAATGCCGACCGCGTCCTGCATCGCGTTGAGGCAGTCGGCAACCAGCCCGACTTCGTTCATCAGACACGCGCCGAACGCGCCTTTCTGCACGCGCGGACTGGGGCAGCCGCAGTTGAGGTTGACCTCGTTGTAGCCGTATGCTTCGGCAGCTTTGGCGGCTTTCGCCAAATCGGACGGATCGCTGCCGCCCAGTTGCAGGGCGACGGGCTGCTCGCCTTCGTTAAACATCAAAAAGCGGTCTTTGTCGCCGTAAACAATCGCGCCGGCGTTGACCATTTCGCTGTACAGCCAAGTATTGCGGGTAATCTGGCGCGCCATATAACGGTAGTGCCTGTCCGTCCAGTCCAACATCGGGGCGACGGACAGGCGGCGGGGAGGAAGGGTTTGCGTGTTGTCGTTCATTGTCGATATTTCATCATTGCGGATTCAATTTCAATCCGGAACAACCTTCATTTTTGGGGAAATCCGCGTCATGAAAGAGTCCAGCAGTATGGTTACCGGCCCGTCGTTGCAGAGCGACACCTGCATATGCGTGCGGAAACGCCCTGTTTCGACATGAATTCCGTGTCCGCGCAACAGTTCCGCCGTTCGCAGGTAAAGCTGCTGCGCCTGTTCTGCAGGTGCGGCTTGCGAAAACGAAGGCCGCCGCCCGCTTGCCGCATCGGCATAAAGCGTAAACTGCGACACCAGCAGCACGGAGCCGCCGACATCTTTCAAAGACAGGTTCAGCTTGCCCGCTTCGTCTTCAAACACGCGCAAATGGGCAATTTTGTCGGCAATATATTGCGCATCTTTCTCGGTATCATCATGTGTTACACCGAGCAACACGACAAACCCGCCGTCAATTTTGCCGCAGGTTTCCGTGCCGTTTTCAGACACGACATCTACCTTCGCACCCGTCGTTTTCTGTATGACCGCACGCATAAGCCGTCCTCCTTACCTGAACGTGCAATGCCGTCTGAAAAGGCTTCAGACGGCATCGGTATCGGAAATGCCATTACGGTTTGACACCGTTTTCTTCCAAAAGGGCATCGATTTTCAAGCGGGCTTTTTCTTGTCTCAAACCCTGCTCCAATTGGTTTCTGACCAACTCGAAAGGTTGCGCGTCGGGGTTTTTCCCAACCTCGCTGAGTTTGAACAGATAATAGCGTTCGCCCAATTTGACCGGATTGCGGGTAACGTCGCCCCGATTCATCGCGGCAAACCGGGAAGCCAGCGGCTCGGGAAGCTGCTGCGCCATAATGAAACCGTCAAACGCCTGCTCGTTGTTCGGATAACGTTTCATTAATCCTTCAAAAGACAAGCCCTTCAGCAGAAGCTGCTGCGCCTGACGCGCCTCTTCTTCAGTGGCAAAGTTGACCTGCTGCAATTTGATCATACGGATTTGCTGTTCGTAAAACTTGTGCAGCTCGTCTTCGGAAACCGTTTCCGAACGTTCCAGAAAACGGACGTACTCCTCGGCATAAAAAGACGCTTCGGTGATTTTAAAGCGGTTTTGGACATCCTTATCCTTATCCAAACCTTCCTTCAATGCCCTGTTTTTCAAAACTTCCAAAGTTTGCAGCCGGCGGACGGCATCGTTTCGGACAGCCTGTCCGTCCGGTTTTTGGGTCTGCTCCGCATGCCGGTCTGCCTGCTGCATGATCTGCGCCACCAGCATATCCACCAAAGCCGGGTCGATTTCGGGTGCTTTGGCTGCCGCAAAACCTGCCAACATTGCAGCAATAACTGCGGCAGCGGTTTTTTTCTGTTTCATGGTATTCCCTGTCCTGTGCGGCGGCAAAACGCCTGTCTGAACGTTTTGCCTCCGTATCCCGTTTTCAGATTATTTTGCAGGTTTGATGTCTGCCTTGCCCAACAGCGCACCGACGGCACGGTCAATCCGTTCCGCTTGAAGGTTGCCGGCAATCTGCTCCTTCATTTCGTCAAAGGAAGGCACTTTCACATCGCGGCGGTCGTTAACATAATAAACGCCGTAGAAATCGCCGTTTTTCAGCGGCGTTGCCGTAAATTCGCCTTTTTTCAAGTCCTTAATTGCCTGATAAAGCGGCGGAACACCCTGTTCCAAATCTTTCAGCGGCACATATCCAACCGGCGCGCCGGTCTGTTTGGTATGGTCGTTGAGGGAATATTGTTTCAAAACAGCATCGAAACCTTTTTTCGCCTTCAGATCGGCAACCGCTTTTTTCGCATTTTCTTCCTTGTCGGTCAGGATTTCGCCCAACTGAATTTCCTGCGTACCTTTGTAAAAACCGCTGATATTATCATATGCGGTTTTTACTTCCTGCTCGGAAACCGGTTGGGTTTTGGCGATATGCAGCGCGTATGCCTCGCCGTTCAAGCCATATTCTACCGCCTGCCAAACGGTTTTGAAGGACGGTTTCTTGTCGTCGCCCGACTTTTTCGCTTCGGCACGCAATTTGGCAAGCGCGTCTTTAAACTCTGCCGACTGGTCGAGTTTCAAACGTTTGACTTCCTGCGCGACCACGGTGTTGACCACTTCGTTTTCCAGCAGGGATTGGCGCAGTTGCGGCGTGTCTTCGGCACGGCTGTTTTCCGCACGGAATGCGGCAACCTGCGCATCGATGACGGAACTGTCGATTTTTTGACCGTTGACGGTTGCCAGTGTTTGGGCAAACAGGCTGCCTGAACAGGCAAGCAGTGCAACGGAAGTCAGGATTTTTGCTTTCATAATCTTCTCTCTTTAAATTTTAAATTGAAATGTTCGGGCAGACTTCATTCAGTCCGCCGTATGGAAATACTCGTCAGGGGCAGCCGCCCGGATGCCGAGCGCGTGAATCATGCCGTCTGAAAACAAATCTTTGAGCAGCGATTTGACCGTTTTCTGACGGTTCAGGCGGCTTACGCCTTCAAAACGGCCGCTGACGACCAAAACGGCATAATGTCCGCCGCCGGTATTGCCCGCGTGTCCTTTGTGCAAATGGCTCTCATCGCCGATTTCCAACACCAGAGGATCGAGCGTCTGCAGGCGTTCGCGGATCAAATCGACGGCCGGCATTATTTGAACACCGCTTTAAACGGCTTGATCAGCACTTCGCTATACACGCCTGCATGAACATAGGGATCGTCTTCCGCCCAAGCCTGCGCCGCATCCAAAGACTCGAACTGCGCCACAATCAGACTGCCCGAAACACGTTCGGGATTATCCGGCAGCGGGTTTGGGCCTGCCGTCAACAGCCGACCTTCCGACTTCAGCGTCTCCAGCCGTTTGAGGTGTTCGGGACGTGCCGCCATACGCGCCTCGTGCACATCCTCCCCGTCTGTTGCCAGCAACATAAAATATTCCACAGTCAATCCTCCTTTTTCAGATAGGTACTCAGATAAATACCCTGAATAATAAAGAAAACAAGCATCAGCGCAGTCGAACCGAACATCTTATAGTTGACCCATTGCGCTTCAAACCTGGTAAACACAAACCAGTTGGCAATACCCATAAAAATCAGAAAACCGACCCACATATAAGTCAATTTCGCCCATACGGCATCCGGAAGTGAGATTTCCCTGCCGATACTCGCCTTCAAGCCGTTTTTACCCGCAAGGTGGCTGCCCAGCAGGAATAACGCCCCGCACCAGAACAATACCGTCGGCTTCCACATAATGAAGCGGCTGTCGCCCAAAACAATGGTTGCGCCGCCGAATACGACAATCAGCACCAATCCGACCCACTGCATCGTATCCAGCTTTTTATATTTCCAATACAGAAAAGCCGCCTGAACCACACCGGCAACCAATGCGACCGCCGTAGCGGCAATCATGTTTTTGGTAACGGTATAAGTGGCGAAAAACAGGATGACGGAAAAAAGGTCGCTGACGAATTTCATATCCAAATGATAAAGCAAATCAAATAATCGCTAATCATACAGGCAGAACCCTGTTTTTGCACCTGCAAAACCGACAAATTTTATTTCGGACGATGCAAATATGCACAGATGTTTTTGAAAAAAGATGAAGATATGACATAATTTGTAAAATTGGCTTTAAAATACAGCTTCGGCCGGGACCTCTGCCTATCCGCACCCTATCGTCCGTATTGCCGATGCCTGATGACGAAATTTACAGACTGTACGCGGCAGGGTCGCATCCCGCCGCCGAACCACAGGGGATAAATCTTGAAAAACAACAGACGAATCAAACTGATTGCCGCCTCCGTCGCACTTGCCGCATCCTTACAGGCGCACGCGGGGCTCAGCGGGCTGGATGTCCGTTCCAACCTTGACGAACCTTTTTCCGGCAGCATTACCGTAACCGGCGAAGAAGCCAAAGCCCTGCTAGGCGGCGGAAGCGTTACCGTTTCCGAAAAAAGCCTGACCGCCAAAGTCCGCAAGCTCGGGGATAAGGCCGTCATTACCGTTTCCTCCGCACACGCAGTCCGCGATCCCGTCCTGGTGTTCCGCATCGGTGCAGGCGCGCAGGTACGCGAATACACCGCCATCCTCGATCCTGTCGGCTACTCGCCCAAAACCAAATCTGCACTTTCAGGCGGCAAGACACACCGCAAAACCGCTCCGACAGCAGAGTCCCAAGAAAATCAAAACGCCAAAGCCCTCCGCAAAACTGATAAAAAAGACAGCGCGAACGCAGCCGTCAAACCGGCGCATAACGGCAAAACCCATACCGTCCGCAAAGGCGAAACGCTCAAACAGATTGCCGCCGCCATCCGTCCGAAACATCTGACTGCCGCACAAACCGCCGACGCGCTGCTGAAGGCAAACCCAAATGTTTCCGCACACGGCAAACTGCGCGCGGGCAGCGTGCTTCACATTCCGAATCTGAATAGGATCAAAGCGGCAGCACCCAAAAAAATCAAAGCGGAACAACCCAAGCTGCAAACGGCGAAACCCAAAGCCGAAACCGCATCCATGCCGTCTGAACCGTCCAAACAGGCAACGGTAGAGAAACCGATAGAGAAACCTGTCGAAAAACCTGAAGCAAAAGTTGCCGCGCCCGAAGCAAAAGCGGAAAAACCGGCCGTTCGACCCGAACCCAAACCCGCAGCGTCCGAAACTCCGGCTTCGGCGACAGAACGCCAACCCGAACCTGTACCCGCTGCAAATACTGCCGCATCGGAAACTGCTGCCGAATCCGCCCCTCAAGAAGCCGCCGCTTCTGCCATCGACACGCCGACCGACGAAATCGGCAACGCCGTTTCCGAACCTATTGCGGAAACAGCCAGTGAAGTTGCCGCCGAACCCGTTGCCGAACCTGTCGAACAGGTTCCTGCCGAAGAAGAAACCGAAAGCGGACTGTTTGACGGTCTGTTCGGCGGTTCGTACACCTTGCTGCTTGCCGGCGGAGGCGCGGCATTAATTGCCCTGCTGCTGCTTTTGCGCCTTGCCCAATCCAAACGCGCGCGCCGTACCGAAGAATCCGTCCCTGAAAAAGAGCTTGACCTTGACGACGCGGCAGACGACGGCATAGAAATCACCTTTGCCGAAGTCGAAACTCCGGCAACGCCCGAGCCCGCTCCGAAAAACGATGTAAACGACACACTTGCCTTAGATGGGGAATCTGAAGAAGAGTTATCGGCAAAACAAACGTTCGATGTCGAAACCGATACGCCTTCCAACCGCATCGACTTGGATTTCGACAGCTTGGCAGCCGCACAAAACGGCATTTTGTCCGGCGCACTTACGCAGGATGAAGAAACCCAAAAACGCGCGGATGCCGATTGGAACAAAATCGAATCCACAGACAGCGTGTACGAGCCCGAGACCTTCAACCCGTACAACCCTGTCAAAATCGTCATCGACACGCCCAAACCGGAATCTGTCGCCCAAACTGCCGAAAACAAACCGGAAACCGTCGATACCGATTTCTACAACAACCTGTTCTCAAACAACCATATCGGCACAGAAGAAACAGCTTCCGCAAAACCTGCCGCACCCTCCGGACTGGCAGGCTTCCTGAAAGCTTCCTCGCCCGAAACCATCTTGGAAAAAACAGTTGCCGAAGTCCAAACACCGGAAGAGTTGCACGATTTCCTGAAAGTGTACGAAACCGATGCCGTCGCGGAAACTGCGCCTGAAACGCCCGATTTCAACACCACCGCAGACGATTTGTCCGCACTGTTGCAACCTGCTGAAGCACCGGCTGTTGAGGACAATGTAACGGAAACTGTTGCCGATGATTTGTCCGCGCTACTGCAACCGTTTGAAACGCCTGATGTTGGGGAAACCGCAGCAGAAGCCGTTGCCGAAATACCTGATTTCAACGCCACCGCAGACGATTTGTCCGCGCTGCTGCAACCTTTTGAAACACCTGCCGTTGAGAAATTTGAAGCACCGGCTGTTGAGGAAAAAGCAGAGGAAACCGTTGATAAAACGCCCGACTTCCACACCGTTGCCGACGATTTGTCCGCGCTGCTGCAACCTGCCGAAGCACCGGCCGTTGAGGAAAATGCAGCGGAAATCACTTTGGAAACGCCTGATTCCAACACCTCTGAAGCAGACGCTTTGCCCGACTTCCTGAAAGACGGGGAAAAAGAAACGGTAGATTGGAGCATTTCCCTTGCGGAAGAGAATATCCCAAATAATGCAGATACCGGTTTCACTTCGGAATCTGTGGGTTCTGACGCACCGTCCAAAGCGAAATACGACCTTGCCAAAATGTATCTCGAAATCGGCGACCGCGATGCCGCTGCCGAGACAGTGCAGGAATTGCTGGAAGAAGCGGAAGGCGACGTACTCAAACGTGCCCAAGCATTGGCGCAGGAATTGGGTATTTGATTCCCAACTGCCCTTTCGCAGATCAAGGATGCCGTTTCAGACGGCATCTTTTTTTGCCTTATCGGTGTAACGGATAAAGTTTGACCCGGCACAGGCTCAAACAGCAGGCCGCCGGCAACAAAATGCCGTCTGAACCCCCTAAAGGCTTCAGACGGCATTGGCGGCGGCGGTATCAGGCAGTTTGATAGGCAACCGAATCGTCGCCGCTTTTCTTTTGAATGAACTCGATTTTGTATCCGTCGGGGTCTTCGACGAAGGCTATCACAGTTGTGCCGTGTTTCATCGGGCCGGCTTCGCGGACGATGTTTCCGCCCTGCCGCTTCACACGTTCGCAGGCTTTGTAGGCATCGTCCACTTCAATCGCGATGTGTCCGTAGGCGTTGCCCAAGTCGTATCGTTCCGTATCCCAGTTGTGCGTCAGCTCCAAAACCGTGCTGTCGGTTTCGTCGCCGTAACCGACGAAGGCAAGAGTAAATCTGCCCTCGGGATAATCTTTTCGGCGGAGCAGTTTCATACCCAAAACGTTTTGGTAGAAATCGAGGGATTTTTCGAGATTGCCCACGCGGAGCATAGTATGGAGTAAGCGCATTTTTGTGTTCCTCTCGGTAGTGGTTAAACCTCGATTTTGTTTGGCGTAAACGTCTGCCATTTATTGCAGGCAGGACAGTGCCAGAAAAAGACTTGTGATTTGAAGTGGCAGTTTCGGCACCGGTACATCACGCTTCGCTGTAGCTGCCGTCCGATAACCGAACGCATCATATCGGCATCGGCTTTCCAAGTCGGATCCATATCGCTGATTCTTAAACCGAGCAGGCGGTAAACACCGTTCAAGTCCGGTTTGCGCCGAACAAGCTCGATAGCAGTTTGTGCAGCCTCTTTCTCCCCCCTGAGCAATAAGGATTTCTCGTACACGACGTTAATCAAATCAAGTTCCGGGAAGGTCTGCATATACCCTATCAGGCGATTTAATCCTTCTTCAGGCTTTCCTTGCGCCGCATAAGCGTCATAAAGTTTCTCTCCGACCATGCTCAAATAGGCATGATTTTGCTGCTCGATGGCGGCATACGCTTCAACCGATGCAGGAAAATTGCCCTGCCTGTATTCAATGTCGCCTAAAATCATATTGGCACGGGTACATCTTTTGTTGGCCTCAAGGGCTTTACCGACATTAAAACGTGCAACATCAAAATTGGACTTAAACAATGAAGCCTGTGCAAGTTCGCAATAAAACTGTGCGATTTCAAACTGATATGTCTGTTCGTCGTGACTGAGAAGTTGGGCGGTTTCAATCGCTTTTTCCCAATCCCTGTCCTGCTGGTAGATATTGAGCAGGTGCTGTCTGGCTTCACGCGCCATTTCACCGTCTTGCAGACTGAGGAAAATCTGTTCGGCACGGTCAACCAACCCCGCACTTTGATAGTTTTGCGCCAATTCAAACAATACGCGCGCACGCTTGGCTCCGGTTGTATCGGGAGAGTCAAGCAATGTTTGGTGCATATTGATAGCTTTGTCGTTCTCGCCACGCTGACGGTAAAGCTTGCCAAGGGTGAGGTTTAGGTCGTATGACTGGGGCTGCTGATCGATGACCTCTGCCAATTCCCTGGCGGCACGTCCGCTGTTGCGGTCAACCAAGGCATCCAGACTTTTATAAAATCCCGACGGTATGCTTTTTGCCTGCTTTAATACAGTCTTCATATCCACACGGGCGGCAAACCAGCCCATTGCGAAAAAGACGGGCAAAAGGATAATCGGCAGCAGGATAATCCACAATTCGTTGTCCATATCGGCTTTCTTAAGGCTGTTTGGCAGATTCGGCAGCATTTTGTGCCGGCGGTGCAGTCAATTCCTGTCCGCTCAAGCGCGCACTTTTCTTCACTTCCGCACGCAGGCGGCTGTTTTCGCCGCGCAAGGACAGCAGCCGCCCGAACAGGGCAAACATTCCGAACACGATGCCGACGACAAACGCGCCGAACAATACGACAATCAGCGGCAAATCGACTTTCTGTCCGGGCAGGTAGGAGAAGGTAACGGCATCCGTATTAATGACGGCAAGCAGCAGGAAGAACAGCAGAATAATGATTTTGATGACGGTATAGATAAGTTTCATATGTGTTCCGCAGGTAGGACAGACGGGCGGCGCGCCCAAACGGTGCGGCAGCCGGATTGTGCAAGTTTAAACGATTTGACCGCTTCCGGATAGGGAAGCCGCTGACACGGGCAGGCCGCAATGCTAAAATATGCAAAGACAAACTCCCCGCGCCGATACAGAAATGCCATGCAACCAATCGATCAATCAAATTGTAGGCTTTGCCCGAACCTGCCGCAAGCCTGACGAAGTATTTGATTTTCTCACGCGCCACGCCGTCCCCTTCTCCCCCATCGGGGGGATGACCAACCAAAATATCCTGCTGGATCTGCCCGGCGGGAAATTCGTCCTGCGCCTGCCCCATTCCGCCCGCGCCGCCTTGATCGACCGGGGGCACGAGGCGTTCAACAATGATTTGGCGTACCGCGCCGGTTTGAATGTGGAAACGCCTGTTTTGGATGTGCAAAGCGGTGTGAAGCTGACGCGTTATCTGGAAAACTCCGCGCCCTTAAATCAAACGCAACTGCAAGACGAACGCTGCCTGCGCCTGGTGGCGGGCAACCTGCGCCGGCTGCACGGCGGAAACTTTGCCTTCCGCAACACATTCAATGCCTTTGACGCATTCCGCCGGTATTTTTCCTTATTGCAGGACAAGGATTTGTTCCTGAAGGCGGACGCGCGTATGGACAGGCTCGCGGATGCTTTTTGGCGGCTGGAAGGCGTATGCCGGAAACTGCCCCTTCGCCCGTGCCACAATGATTTGGTACCGGAAAATATGCTGTTGCAGGGGGAGGGGCTGTTTTTTATCGATTGGGAGTATTCGGGTATGAACGACCCCTTGTTCGACCTTGCCGCCGTTATCGAGGAGGGGCGGATGCCGTCTGAAGCGGCAGACTGCCTGCTGGAGGCCTATCTTGCGGGCGGGGATTCAGACGGCATCTCGGCGCGGGATGCGGCGGCGCGCCTGAACATCCACCGGTTCTGCCAAAACGTGCTGTGGTTTTTGTGGACGAAGGTTAAAGAGGAACAGGGCGAAGATTTCGGCGGTTATGCGGCACGGCGGCTGGCGGCGGCGTTTGAACTGTCGGAGGTGCTGCCGTGATGCGCGGCTATCTGTTCGGAGCGGCCTCGGCGGTATTTTGGGCGGCTTCCGGCCTGTTGTTCGACCGTTTGCCGTTTGCGCGCGGCGCGGCATTCGGACAGATGGTTTTCTTGCTGTTTTTGATTGATTTGTGTTCTTTGTCGGCAGTGTGGGCGTGGTTGGGGCGCGGCGGCCGGCCGGGGTTTCGCGGCGTTTTTTGGCGGCCCGTGTTGTCGGGGCTGCTCGGCGGGCCGGTCGGTATGTCGGCATACCTTTTGGGCATCCATTACCTGACGGTATATTACGCCGCGCCTTTATCGTCCCTGTTCCCCGTATTGGCGGCGGCTTTGTCGGCTTGGTTTTTAAAGGAACGCACGGGGACGGCGGCGCGTGCCGGTTTCGCGCTGGCGGTACTCTCTTCGGCGGGCTTGGCTGCGGATGCGGGCGGATGGGGCGGACTGAACGCCTTGGGGTTGGTTTGTATCGCGGTGTGCGTTTCGGGCTGGTCGCTCGAGGTTGTTTTGTCTGCCCGGACGATGCGTACGCTCTCCGGCCTTCAGGTTTATTGCTTGCGCCTGTGCGGATCGGTATGCGGCTACCTGCTGATCCTTGTCTGCCTGTCTGCCCGGGGGTTTTCTTTAAACCCCTCCGATTTGTACGACGCGCGCATCATCGGCATCATTGCCTTCGGCGCGTTGTCTTATGCCTGTTATTATCAGGCGATTTATCTGTTGAAACCCCTCAAGGCGATGGCCTTGAACATCACCTATCCTGTTTGGGCGATGGTTTTGGGGTTCTTCGTTTACCGCCACCCGGTTCCGCCGTCCGCCATAATGTGGGCGGTTTTGTTGGGAACCGGCGCGGCATTGAGCCTGTGCGGGCGGAAAGGTGAAATATGAATGCCATTATTTTGGCGGCGGGGCTGGGCAGCCGCTTTAAAGAAATGACGCAAACCGTCCACAAAGCCCTTTTGGACATCTGCGGCACGCCCAACCTCGAAAGGACGCTGTCCTTCCTGCGCGAAGCCGGCATCAGCAATATCGCCGTCGTAACCGGCCATTTGCACCGGCAATTCGATTATCTTCAAGAAAAATACGGCTGTATTTTGATTCACAACGAAAAATATCGGGAATACAACAGCATCTATTCCTTTTCGCTGGCGCGTGATTTTTTCAACGGCTGCTACGTCGTCGATGCCGACGTGGTGCTCGGACGCAATATTTTTTTAAACCGCCCGCGGCACAGCACCTATTTTACCGTCGTCCGCGCCCGCACGCGCAACGAATGGCTGCCTGTTTCAGACGGCACCGGACGGGTCGTCCGCATCGACATCGGTTCCCAACCCCGCCCCAGCCTGTCGGGCGTGTCTTACTGGACGGCGGAAGACTGCCGCGCCATCTTAAACCTGCTTGGGGCATACGCCGGCGCGGAACGCTTGGAAAACCCCAAACTCTATTGGGACAACATCCCGATGGAACACCTCGGCAAACTGGACATCCGCACCGAGCTGCTCGGCAGCGGCGACATATTTGAAATGGACGACCAAGAAGACTACCGCGCCATCTTGCGGCAGCTCGCCCCCCTTCGGCAGCGGCAATGTCCCGACACGCAAGGCGGCACATAAAGCGCGGCCCTGCCGTATTGCCCGAACAGTTTTGCCGCTGCGGATGACGGCGTTTCAACCGGAAAGGAATTTAAATGAAAAAACTGACACTCAGGGAACAACAGCTTGTCTGCCTCGACATTTTGGACGATTTCCACGCCCTGTGCGAACGGCACGGCATCCGCTATTCGCTCGGCGGCGGCACACTGATCGGCGCGATACGCCACCAAGGCTTTATCCCTTGGGACGACGACATCGATGTTTATATGCACTTCGACGAATACCAAAAATTTGTCGGCGCTTGGCAGAAAACCGCGCACCCGCATTATTTTTTGGAAACCATCGAAGACATACGCGCCCGGCACAGCGGAGAAATAGCAAAAATCTTTGATCCCCGTGCGGAACTCATCGACGCATACGGCAAAAAAAGCCCTTTATTTATCGACATTTTCATTTATGACGGCGTACCTGACGAACCAAAAACCATTTTCCGTATGATGAAAAGACACCGCCGCATCAAGCTGCGTTTTTCTTCCTGCAAAAAAAGGTGGCTGAGGGCAAAAGAAGGCAGCCTGAAACACAAAATTTTTGCCGTTTTAAGTCGTTTCCTGTTTGACAAAATGACAAAAAACCTTCAGCAATTTCGAGCCGCCTATCCCATTCGGGAATGCGGTTTCATCGGCTTGGTTTTGTCCGATTACGGCGGCTGGCGGAAATCCTATATGCCCAAAAAATATTTCGACAACGTCGTCTATAAAACATTCGAGGGCAGGCAGTTTCAAGTGATGAACGGCTACCACGAACACCTGACGCAATATTACGGCGACTATATGCGGCTGCCGCCTGAAGAAGAACGGAAACCGCACCATACGTCCGAAGCATACCTGTTGTCCGAATGAGCGCGGCCGGCAGATTGTCATCCGTCCCCGATACGGATTAAAATGTCCGAGTGCATATCCGAACAAGAAAGGCTTTACATCATGAGCAGACCCGTACCCGCCGTATTCGGCAGCGTTTTTCACAGTCAAATGCCCGTCCTCGCCTACCGCGAAGGCAAATGGCAGCCGACCGAATGGCAATCCTCGCAAGACCTCACCCTCGCACCGGGCGCGCACGCCCTGCACTACGGCAGCGAATGTTTCGAGGGACTGAAAGCTTTCCGTCAGGCAGACGGTAAAATCGTACTGTTCCGTCCGACTGCCAATATCGCGCGCATGCAGCAAAGTGCGGACATTTTGCACCTGCCGCGCCCCGAAACCCAAGCTTATCTAGATGCGCTGGTTGAATTGGTTAAACGCGCTGCCGATGAAATTCCCGATGCACCTGCCGCCCTGTACCTGCGCCCGACCTTAATCGGTACCGATCCTGTTATCGGCAAGGCCGGCTCTCCTTCCGAAACCGCTCTGCTGTACATCCTGGCTTCTCCCGTCGGCGACTATTTCAAAGTCGGCTCGCCCGTTAAAATCTTGGTGGAAACCGAACACATCCGCTGCGCCCCGCACATGGGCCGCGTCAAATGCGGCGGCAACTACGCTTCCGCCATGCACTGGGTGCTGAAGGCGAAAGCCGAATATGGCGCAAATCAAGTCCTGTTCTGCCCGAACGGCGACGTGCAGGAAACCGGTGCGTCCAACTTTATCCTGATTAACGGCGATGAAATCATTACCAAACCGCTGACCGACGAGTTTTTGCACGGCGTAACCCGCGATTCCGTACTGACGGTTGCCAAAGATTTGGGCTATACCGTCAGCGAACGTAATTTCACGGTTGACGAACTCAAAGCTGCGGTAGAAAACGGTGCGGAAGCCATTTTGACCGGTACGGCCGCGGTCATTTCCCCGGTAACTTCTTTCGTGATTGATGGCAAAGAAATCGAAGTGAAGAGCCAAGAACGCGGCTATGCCATCCGTAAGGCGATTACCGACATCCAGTATGGTTTGGCGGAAGACAAATACGGCTGGCTGGTCGAAGTGTGCTGATGCTTTAAATAAAAAATGCCGTCTGAAACCCGTTTGGCGTTTCAGACGGCATTTTCGCGTTCGGACCATTTCCGCTGCACCTGCAGCAAGTCGGCACAAAGGCAATCGGTTAAAACAAGCGTCCGCATTTCCCATCCCGCCTGCCGTAAGTCGGGCATTTCTCTGGAAATACGCTTCAGACGGCAAACCGCCGCCCGAAACCGATATGCAGCACGGACGGCGCACGGATTTGAAAACGGCGGATTATCCCTCGGTGCTCAAGGCATTAATGCTGTAACCGCCGTCAACGTAAGTGATTTCGCCGGTAATGCCGGACGACAGGTCGGACAGCAGGAAGGCGGCGGTATTGCCGACTTCTTCGATGGTAACGTTGCGGCGGAGGGGATTGTGGGCGGCGACGTGTCCCAAGAGTTTGCCGAAATCGGCGATGCCGGAGGCGGCAAGCGTTTTGATCGGGCCTGCGGAAATGCCGTTGCAGCGGATGCCTTCTTTGCCCAAACAGGCGGCGGTAAAGCGAATGCCCGCCTCAAGGCTGGCTTTTGCCATACCCATCACGTTGTAGTTCGGAATCGCGCGCACCGCGCCCAAGTAGCTCAGGGCAACGATGGCGGAGTTTCTGCCGCGCATCATCGGACGGGCGGCTTTTGCCAATGCGGGCAGGCTGTATGCGGAAATTTCGTGTGCGGTGTTGAACGCTTCGCGGCTGATGCTGTCGAGGAAATCGCCGCTCAAGGCTTCTTTCGGTGCGAAGCCGATGGAATGCACCAAACCGTCCAAGCCGTCCCAATGTTTGCCCAAGTCGGCGAACACTTGGTTGATTTCGTCGTCACTGGCGACATCGCAGCGGAATACGAGTTCGGAATCCAATTCCGCCGCCATTTTGCGGACGCGCTCTTCCAGTTTGTCCACAACGTAGGTAAACGCCAAATCCGCGCCTTGTTCGCGGCAGGCTTTGGCGATGCCGTAAGCGATGGAACGCTCGGAAATCATGCCGGTAATCAGAATTTTTTTGCCTTGCAGAAAACCCATTTTGTATCCTTCAAATAGTGTTCGGTTCGTTCTAAACCGTTGATTATAGCAAATTGTCCCTGTTTCTGTGTTTTCACGTTGCAGCGTGCAAACGGCAATGCCGTCTGAAGCGGATTTCAGACGGCATTGGACGTTTCAAATACGGTTTAAGGCATCAGATGCCGCGCAACAATTCGTTCACGCTGGTTTTCGCACGGGTTTGCGCATCCACGCGTTTGACGATGACGGCGCAGTAGAGGCTGTGGCTGCCGTCTTTGGAAGGCATACTGCCGGACACGACGACCGAACCGGCCGGTACGCGGCCTTGGTAGATTTCGCCTGTGGTGCGGTCGAAGATTTTGGTGGATTGACCAATGAACACGCCCATAGAAATCACGCTGCCTTCTTCGACAATCACGCCCTCAACGATTTCAGAACGCGCACCGATGAAGCAGTTGTCTTCAATGATGGTGGGTGCGGTCTGCAGGGGTTCGAGTACGCCGCCGATGCCGACACCGCCGCTCAAGTGGACGTTTTTACCGATTTGCGCGCAAGAACCGACAGTCGCCCAAGTATCGACCATCGCGCCTTCATCGACGTATGCGCCGATGTTGACATAAGACGGCATCAGCACGACATTTTTCGCCACAAAGCTGCCGCGTCGGGCAACCGCACCCGGAACTGCGCGGAAGCCTGCGTTTTTGAACTCGTCTTCAGACCAGTCGGCAAACTTGGTCGGCACTTTGTCAAAGTATTTGTTCACGCCGTCGTTGAGAACTTCGTTGTCTTGGATGCGGAAGGACAGCAGCACGGCTTTTTTCACCCATTCGTTGACTTTCCACTCGCCCACGCCCAAGCGTTCGGCGACGCGCAGTTTGCCTGAATCGAGTTGGCGGATGGTTTCCAACACGGCTTCTTTAACTTCGGGAGTAACGGTGGTCGGAGTGATGTCCGCGCGGTTTTCAAAGGCGGTTTCGATAATGTTTTGCAAAGACATAATGTTTCCTTATGTGAGATGTTTCGTGGGACGTTTGCCGGTATTTTCGGGCAGTATGTTCATTTGAAATGAATGCGCTATTGTGCCACGCAAACGCATATTCGTCAGCAATACGCGGGCGGTTGCCGAACATTGGCGTTTCGGAATCGGGCGGGCGGCAGGCATTGCCTTTTCCGCACCCGAATCAATACAGAACGGCGGCAGTACCTTTATGCCGCGCCGCCGCCTTTCAGACGGCATTCGCGGTAAAACGCCATCAGCCCTTCGGTCGAGGCATCGTGTACGGACGTGCCGCCTTCCAGTCCGCCGATGATGGTTTTCGCCAACTGTTTGCCGTATTCCACACCCCACTGATCGAAGGGGTTGACGTTCCATATCGCGCCCTGGACGAAGGTTTTGTGTTCGTAAGCCGCCATCAGCATACCCAGATTGTAGGGCGTGAGGCGGTCGAGCAGGATGCTGTTGCTGGGGCGGTTGCCGGGGAACTCTTTGTGCGGCGCAAGGCGTTCGCGTTCCGCTTCGGGCAAATCTGCCAGTTCGGCGTGCGCTTCATCCAAGGTTTTGCCCTTCATCAAGGCTTCCGCTTGGGCAAAGGCGTTGGCAACGGTAAAACGGCTGCGTCCGTCCTCCCTGCCCTGCGCCGTCATCGGGACGATAAAGTCGCAGGGAATCAGGCGTGTGCCTTGGTGGAGCAGTTGGAAATAGGCGTGCTGGCAGTTGACCCCTTCACCGCCGAACACGATGCCGCCCGTTTTGCACGCGGCGGGACTGCCGTCTGAAGCGCGGCTTTTGCCCAAACTCTCCATATCGAGCTGGTTCAGCCACGCCGGCAGCAGGCGCAGGTTGTGGCTGTACGGAACGGTGGTCTGCCCGTCCGCGTGCTGGAAATTGTTGTACCACACGGCAATCAGCGCCATCAGCACGGGAATGTTGCGGCGCGGCGGCGTGTGGAAAAAATGGCTGTCCATCGCGTGCGCCCCCGCCAACAATTCCCGAAAACACGCCCCGCCGACGGCGACCATCACGGGCAAACCGACGGGCGACCAGACGGAATAGCGTCCGCCCACCCAGTCGTACATCGCAAACACGCGTTCCGCCGCGATACCAAAAGCCGCAGCTGCCGCAGTGTCGGCAGACACCGCGCAAAAATGGCGCGTCGTTTCGGATTCCGAGAACCCCGCACCGCGATACCACGCCTTGACCGCCTGTGCATTGAGCAGGGTTTCGGGCGTTTTGAAGGACTTGCTGGCAACGCAAAACACCGCCGTTTCAGGGTTCAGACGGCATAAAACCGCATCCAGGCAGGCAGGGTCGGCGTTGGCGGCAAAATGGACGGCGATATGCCGTCTGAACGGCTCGAGTGCCTGAACGCACATTGCCGGCCCGAGGTCGGATCCGCCTATGCCGATGTGGACAAAATCCGTAATCCGTTTCCCAGTTATCCCCTGATACGAACCGTCGTCCAAACCGCGTGCAAACTTCAACGCACGATTTAACTCGCGGCGGATTTCGGGCAACACGTCCCTGCCGTCCACATAAACGGCATCCGCACCGTCGGGCAGGCGCAACGCCGTGTGCAGCGCGGCACGCCCCTCGCTGCCGTTGACTTTCGCACCCGTCCGCAAAGCACGCATTTTTCCTTCCAAATCCGCCGCGTCGGCAAGATTGCAGAGCAGTTGCAGCGTATCTTCGCCCAAACGGTTTTTGCTGTAATCGAACAACATCCCGTCCAAACGCTCGTGCATACGCCCAAACCGGTCGGGTTCGGCAGCAAAACGGTCGCGCAAAAGGACATGACGCGTATCCTGATTGTGGCGTTCGAGCGCATGCCATGCACGGGTAAAAGCATTCATCTGTTTTCCTTGATTTTTCAGAACCGGATTAAAATGTAGCAGAATGTAGTTTAACAAACGGCAGCGGCTTTGGCGAATCACGGAAACACTGCGCCCCGCTTTCAGACGGCAGCAGAATTGATTTTTATCAAGCAGGATACCGATGAAAGTGCAGGATGCAAAAAACTTGTGCTATTCTTTGTAATCGAATGAAAGACGGGGGTTATCGTCTGTAAGATACCTACAAGATGCCGCACGACGGCACGGTTGGCAAAAGAAAGCGGCACACCGCTTCGCAAATTGTTGTTTCTTCCCATTTTCCTCAGGAGCAGGTCGATATGAAGGTTTCCCCACAAACGGCAATGACGCTTCGCCAAATCATGCTGATGAACTTCGGTTTTTTCGGCATCCAATACAGCTTCGGTTTGCAGCAGACCGCCATCAACCCCATCTTCAGCTTTCTTCAGGCCGACCCCGCACAACTGCCTGTCCTCAATATGGCGGGTCCGATTACCGGACTGCTCGTGCAGCCCATCATCGGCGCAATGTCCGACCGCACCTGGATACCCGGCCTGGGTCGCCGCCGTCCGTATTTCCTCATCGGCGCAATCGGGTGCAGCCTCTGCCTCTTCATCTATCCGCACGTTACCGCCCTGTGGGTCGCCGTCATGCTGCTCTGGCTGCTCGACATCAGCAACAACACCGCCATGGAACCCTTCCGCGCCTTCGTTGCCGACACCGTTCCCGAGAAACAGCAGCCTACCGGCTTTCTGATGCAGTCCGTGTTTACCGGATTGGGCATCACGCTGGCAAACGTCTCCCTCTACATCTTCCAACAAATCGGCTGGCTCAAACAAACCTCCGAAGCAGGCATCCCCTACTGGGTATTCGGTTCCTTCTACATCGGCGCGGCCTGTTCCATCGGCTCGGTGCTCATTACCATCCTCTCCACGCAGGAAAAAATGCCCACAGGCAAAGAAGCCGCCGAGCTGAAAGCCAAAACGGGCAATCCCTTTGGCGCAGTCAAAGACATCTTCGCCGCCATCAAAGAAATGCCCAAAACCCTGTGGCAGCTCGCCCTTGTGTACCTCTTCCAGTGGTACGCCCTCTTCATCTACTGGCAATACATCTCCCACAGCATCGTCCAATCCGTCTGGCACTCGACCGCCGCCGACAAAGCCGCCTACGAACAGGCAGTCGCCTGGACGGGTCTGGTCAACGGTTTCTACAACATCGTAACCTTCGTTTCCGCGTTCGGACTGATGTGGCTCGCACGCAAATACGCCGCCAAATACGTCCACGCCTTCGCCGTTTCCCTTGCTGCCGCCGCACTATTGGCAATTCCCCATATTTCCGACAAATACCTCATGTTCGCACCCATGATCGGTTTCGGTGTAGGTTGGGCAAGCATGATGGGCGTGCCGTTCATGATTGTCGTCAACTCCATCCCCAAAGCGCGTTACGGCGTGTACATGGGCATCGTCAACATGATGATCGTCATCCCCATGCTGATCGAAACCGTAACCTTCGGTTGGGTTTACAACACCTTTCTCGGCGCGGATCCCGCCAACGCCATGACCTTTGCCGGCATTTTCCTCGCCGTCGCCGCCATCCTGACGCTAGGCATCAAAACCAAAGGCAAACCGTCCGAATCCTGACGAATCCCGCCCCTGCCGTGCCGTCTGAAGGCAGCCGCCCTGCAAACGGCAGCCGGTCAGATTAATTACAGGCGAATAAATGCCGGACAGCCGCCTAATAAGGTATAATCGCATCCGATTCCGTCCCGTTTGCCGCCCGCAGGCGGGATGTCGGCGGTTTCCATCTTACCGGGAACACGCCGATACTGTTTTTTAACGATATTTCTTACATTTTATTCCAATTACTTTACGGGGCTAGAATATGGCTAAAAATGGGGGATTTTCTTTGTTCGCAAAGAAAGAAAAACGCTTTATCTTTGAAGGCAGGCATTCTGCCTCTGACAAACTGGTCAACGGCGAAGTATCTGCGTTTACCGAAGAAGAGGCACGCAAGAAACTGGCAAAACGCGGCATCCGCCCGTTACAGATTAGCCGTGTAAAAACAACTTCAAAACGCAAAATTACACAAGAAGACATTACCGTCTTCACACGCCAGTTGGCAACTATGATGAAAGCGGGCCTGCCGCTGATGCAGGCATTTGAGATTGTGGCGCGCGGTCATGCCAACCCGTCCATGACGGAAATGTTGGTGGAAATCCGTAGTGAAGTAGAACAGGGCACCACCCTGAGTCGCGCGTTCTCACGCTATCCCAAATACTTCGACCGCTTCTACTGCAACCTGGTTGCGGCGGGCGAAACGGGCGGCGTGTTAGAAAGCCTGTTGGACAAATTGGCAGTTTACAAGGAAAAAACCCAGGCCATCCGTAAAAAAGTAAAAACTGCGCTGACTTATCCGATATCGGTAATCGCCGTCGCCATCGGCTTGGTATTTGTGATGATGATCTTCGTACTGCCGGCGTTTAAAGAAGTTTATTCCAATATGGGTGCCGAACTGCCCGCGCTGACTCAGACCGTCATGGATATTTCCGAGTTTTTTGTCGCATACGGCTGGATAATTCTGATTGCGCTTGGCTGCTCGATATACGGCTTCCTCAAACTTAAAGAGCGTTCACCCAAAATCCAACGCCGTATGGATGCCTTTCTGCTACGTATGCCTATTTTTGGCAACATTGTACAAAAAGCAACTATTGCACGCTGGGGCAGGACGACGGCAACACTGTTTGCAGCAGGCGTACCGCTGGTCGATGTATTGAATTCGACTGCAGGTGCGGCGGGCAACCTGATTTACGAAGAAGCCACCCAAGAAATCCGTACTCGAGTAATTCAAGGTCTGTCGATGACCTCAGGAATGCGTGCAACGGAACTTTTCCCCAATATGATGGTACAGATGTCCTCCATCGGCGAGGAATCGGGTTCTTTAGACGACATGCTCAACAAAGCTGCCGAGTTTTATGAAGACGAGGTGGATAATGCGGTCGGCCGACTGTCCGCCATGATGGAACCGATTATCATCGTGGTTTTGGGTCTGATCATCGGTACGCTTCTGGTAGCGATGTATCTGCCGCTGTTCAACTTGGGTAACGTGGTCGGCTGATTTGCCGCACAAATCCGGCGCGGATTGGTTCTGCGCCGGTTTGTTTTTGTTTTGAATACATTGAGAACAAAATATGTCTGATTTGTCTGTATTGTCGCCGTTTACCGTGCCTTTGGCAGCAGTTTTCGGTTTATTGGTCGGAAGTTTCTTAAACGTCGTCATTTACCGCGTGCCGGTCATGATGGAACGCGGCTGGACGGTATTTGCCAAAGAACATTTAAACCTGCCGCTGACCGAAGAGGAAAGCCGTACCTTCAACCTGATGAAACCGGATTCCTGCTGCCCCAAATGCCGCGTGCCGATACGCGCGTGGCAGAACATCCCGATTGTCAGTTACCTGCTCCTGCGCGGCAAATGCGCCTCCTGCCAAACCAAAATCAGCATACGTTATCCCTTAATCGAGCTGCTGACCGGCGTATTGTTCGGACTGGTCGCCTGGCAATACGGCTGGTCTTGGATTACATTAGGCGGTTTGGTACTGACCGCGTTTCTGATTTCCCTGACCTTTATCGATGCGGACACCCAATACCTGCCCGACTCGATGACACTGCCCTTGATTTGGCTGGGGCTGATATTTAATTTGGACGGTGGCTTCGTGACTTTGCAGTCTGCCGTTTTAGGTGCGGTCGCCGGCTATGGTTCATTATGGCTCTTATGTGCGGTGTATAAACTGCTCACAGGAAAAACCGGTATGGGCAACGGAGATTTCAAACTGATTGCCGCATTGGGCGCGTGGCTCGGCATATCCGCATTGCCCGTGCTAATTTTTGTTTCCTCGCTGATTGGCTTGGTCGCGGCAATCGTTATGCGCGTCGCCAAGGGGCAGCATTTTGCCTTCGGCCCCGCACTGACAGTTTCGGGCTGGATAATTTTTACGGCAAACGATTCCGTATGGCGGGCGGTCAACTGGTGGCTGACCCATCCGGTGCTGTAAGATGGCGGTATGGGTCGGGCTGACCGGCGGAATCGGCAGCGGCAAATCGGCAGCCGCGCAATGTTTTGCCGATTTGGGCGTGCCGCGCATCGATGCGGACGTGGCGGCGCACTCGCTGACGGCTTCAGACGGCATCGCCCTGCCGGAAATCAGGCGGCTGTTCGGCGACACCGTTTTCGACACACAGGGTTTGTTGCGGCGCGACATATTGCGTAAAGAAATCTTTGCCTCCCCATCACGCAAAGCCTTGCTCGAATCCGTGATGTTGCCGCTGATTTTCTCAGAAATCAAAAAGCAGCAAGAAACCTTTACCGATGCGGCCTACGGCATTGTCGAAATCCCGCTGCTGACGGAAAAGCGTCAATTTACCAGCCTGATACGGCGTGTCCTGACCATAAGCGCACCTTTGGAAAAACGTATCGGCAGGGTGATGGCCCGCAGCGGGCTGACGCGCGGCGAGGTGGCGGACATCATCAGCCATCAGGCATCCGAATCCGAACGCCTGCTGCTTGCAGACGATGTGCTGCTCAATGACGGCAGCCTCAAAAGCCTGTGTGAGAAAACAATGCGCCTGCACGCGTTTTATTCAGGGATTTTCGCCTCAAAACCAACACAAGGAAAACACAATGACTGAATCGCGGCAAACACGCCTTCAAGTCAAATGTCCGACCTGTCAAACGGCAGTAGTATGGGAACCCGAAAACGCATTCCGCCCCTTCTGTTCGCAACGCTGCAAACTGATCGACTTGGGCGGATGGGCAGACGGGAAATATACGGTTTCCGGCCAAACGGAAAGTTTGCCGGAAATATCCGAACCCGACATGGCATACCGCTGACCGCCCCGCCTTCCCTGCAAGCACCCTGAAAGTCAAATGCCGTCTGAAACAAACACGCTTCAGACGGCATTTTCATTCTCAAACCTAATCGTTGGTATTTGCCGTTACCTCTTCCAATGAAGTAATGCCCTGCATAACTTTCAACAAACCGGCCCGGCGCAAATCCACCATACCCTCCTTATAGGCAACGTCCAAAATATCCACTTCCGTACCGTTGTTCATAATCACACGCTGCATTTCTTCGCTGATGGGCATAACCTCATACACGCCCGCACGCCCTTTATAACCCTGCCCCCGGCAACGGTCGCAACCGACAGCGCGGTAAAGTTTCCAATCTTTTGCAAGGTCCTCATCGGTGAAGCCGACTTCCTTCAAAGCAGAGGCAGACGGGCGTTCCACTTCCTGTTTGCAGCTCGAACACAGCCTGCGTAAAAGACGCTGCGCCATAATCAGGCTGACCGAACTGGCAATATTAAACGGCGCGACACCCATATTCAGCATACGCGACAACGTCGCCGGCGCATTATTGGTGTGCAGGGTGGAAAACACCATATGTCCTGTTTGTGCCGCCTTAATCGCAATATCGGCAGTTTCCAAATCACGAATCTCACCGACCATAATGATGTCCGGGTCCTGACGCAGGAAAGACTTCAAAGCAGCGGCAAAAGTCAGACCCTGCTTATCATTGACGTTAACCTGATTGATGCCCGGCAGGTTAATCTCGGCAGGGTCTTCCGCCGTTGCAATATTTACCGACTCCGTATTCAAAATATTCAAACAGGTATAGAGCGACACCGTCTTACCCGAACCCGTCGGACCGGTTACCAGCACCATCCCGTAAGGACGGTGAATCGCCTCCAACAACAATTTTTTCTGAAACGGCTCAAAACCGAGCTGGTCGATGTTCAAAGACGCGGCATCGGAATTCAAAATCCGCATCACAACCTTTTCGCCAAACAGCGTCGGCAATGTGCTGACACGGAAATCGACAGGCTTGCCGCCCTTTTGAAAGGTCAGCTGCATCCTGCCGTCCTGCGGTATCCGTTTTTCGGAAATGTCCAAACGCGACATTACCTTAATCCGGGAAGCAAGCTGCCCCCTTACCGCAATGGGCGGCTGAACCACCTCGCGGAGCTGCCCGTCCACACGGAAACGGATACGGGCATTGTGTTCGTAAAACTCAAAATGGATGTCTGATGCCCCGCTGCGCAAGGCATCAGACAAAGTTTTATGGATAAACCTCGGAACAGGGCCGTCCTCAGCCTCCTCATTGTCGATATACAGGGTGTGGCTTTCCTCTTCCTCCTGCCCCTCCCCAAGCTCCTGAAGCAGCGATGTCGAACGCGAACCCACCCAATCGAGCAAACCCGCCAACTGGTCATCCTCGACAATGACCAACTCAACCTCAATCCCTGTGGCAGAAACGGTTTTCTGAATTTGCGGCATCTGTGTCGGATCCGAAACCGCAAAAAATACTTTGTTGCCCCGACGGAAAACCGGCACACAGTGGAACTCCACCATCTGCTCCTCCGTCAATATACCCATTAACACCCTATGGCGCGGATAGTAGCGCAAATCGAAAACCGAATAACTGAACACCCTTGCAATCAATGCCGCAAGCGACTTGGGCGAAATGACGCCGTCTGAAAACAGTATCGGCAACACTTCCTTACCCGCCTGCGACTCCTTGTAGTAATGCTCGGCCTGCTCAACAGTAACCACCTGGTTTTGAACCAGAATCCTCAGCAAACCTACGCTCATACGACCTTATCCCCAAATTTATTCATTGTTATACCTGTACAGCTTTTATCATAAAACAACAGATTTCCAAGCCGGAACATCTTTTACGGAACCTGAAAATCATTTCATGATTCTACCGTCCTAAAGGTCGGTTTTTCAAGCAGGAAGAAAAAGTTTTCAGATGGCAAAAAAGCCTTCCAACACTGAAAGGCCTTATATCGGAAACTTCCCGCAACACGAGAAACAGACAAATGCAAATCGTCAAACCTCGCCAACAGGAATCGAACCTGTATTTTACGCTTAGGAGGCATACGTTCTATCCGTTGAACTATGGCGAGCCGAAATGAAAGTGGGGATTTTAACCCTTTCCGACGACAAAAGACAAGATGCCGGCCGCAATCAGCGGACCGACAGGGATACCGCCCATAAATGCCACCCCGATGACCGTACCGATCAGCAAGCCCGTTACCAATACCGGCTGCTGTCCCATCAAAGGCACGCCGCGTCCCGCCAGCCAAGCCACGAAAATACCGATAAAAACGGCGGATATCATTTTAAAATTCAAAAATTCGGCAACAGAAGGCACCTGCGCCTTTCCTGAAACCAACGGACTCAAAACCCCTATGGTCAAAAGAATGATACCGAGATTCAACCCATGCTTCTCGACCAACGGGACAAACTGTACCAATGCCGTCTGCTGCATCAGCAGCAATATGGTTGCCGAGATGGTAATCGAATTGTTGTTGCTGACCACCCCCAACAGAATCAGCGTAACCAAAAACAGGGGAACAAAACTGAAATTCATCGGTTACGACACCCTGACCAAAGATTCCTTCGCCAGCTGAATCATGGCATCCTTCACTTCGCTGTCGGGCAGGGCATCCAACGCGGTAACGGCACAATCGACTGCTTTGCGCGCCTCGCCTATCGAATATGCCAACGCATCCGAACGGACGACATAATCGTGGATTTTCTCAAAATAGCTGCGATCTGCATTTTCCAAAGCAGTACGCACATCGTTCGCAACCTGTTCGGAACCCTGACGCATCAGATAAATCAAAGGCAAAGTCGGTTTTCCTTCCGCCAAATCGTCGCCGACGTTTTTGCCGGTTTCTTCGGTTTCGCCAGAATAGTCCAGCACATCGTCAATAATTTGGAATGCCGTGCCGACGTACATACCGTAGTCTTTCAACGCCTGTTCGTGTTCGGGGGAAGCCTTGCCCAAAATTGCGCCGACTTGAGCGGCAGCTTCAAACAATTTTGCCGTTTTATATTGGATAACTTGGATATATTGTTCTTCGGTAATGTCCGTATTGCCGATGTTCATCAGCTGCATGACTTCGCCCTCGGCAATAATGTTGGTTGCATCCGCCATCACTTCCAAAACGCGCATACTGCCCGAGGCAACCATCAGTTGAAAGGCGCGCGTGTATAAAAAGTCGCCAACCAACACAGCCGCCGCATTGCCGAACAGATTGTTTGCCGTTGCCCGCCCACGGCGCAAATCGCTTTCATCGACGACATCGTCGTGCAGGAGGGTGGAAGTGTGGATAAACTCGACCATCGCCGCCAGCGAATACAGTTTCTCGTCATCATAACCGACCGCCTTACCCGCCAAAATCGTCATAATCGGACGCAGGCGTTTGCCGCCCGCGCTGATGATATATGTACCGATTTGCGAAATCAGTGCGACATCGGATTGCACCGCACGGTTGATGACTTCATTGACTTTGGCAAGGTCTTCAGGCAGATGTCGCTGGAAATAGGGCAGATTCTCGAGCATGGCAGACTCTCAGGTTTACGTTTCCGTCAAACGGCAGATACCGCTTGAAAGCTGATTCAAATAGCGGGCAATTATATCAGCAAAGCCATCAGGGTACATCTTTTCAGACGGCATATGGTTATCCGAACCGCGCAAACTTTGACAAAACAGGCAAATAACAATACAATGCCGAGTTCCGCACAATGGTGTGCGGATATTAACCATAACCCTTATGGAGTTGAGTATGTACGCGGTCGTAAAAACCGGCGGCAAACAGTATAAAGTTTCCGTCGGCGAAAAATTGAAAGTAGAACAGATACCAGCCGAACTCGACAGCCAAATCGAACTGACCGAAGTTTTGATGATTGCTGACGGCGAATCTGTAAAAGTTGGCGCACCTTTTATCGAAGGTGCAAAAGTAACGGCTAAAGTAGTGGCACACGGTCGTGGCGAAAAAGTCCGCATCTTCAAAATGCGCCGCCGCAAACACTACCAAAAACGCCAAGGCCACCGCCAAAATTTCACCCAAATCGAAATCGTGGCAATCGCCTAACATTAAAACTTAGGAGCATTACAAATGGCAAGTAAAAAAGCAGGCGGCAGCACCCGCAACGGTCGCGATTCAGAAGCCAAACGCTTGGGCGTTAAAGCCTACGGCAACGAACTGATTCCCGCAGGTTCCATCATCGTACGCCAACGCGGTACCAAATTCCACGCAGGCGACAACGTAGGTATGGGCAAAGACCACACTTTGTTCGCCAAAGTTGACGGTTATGTCGAATTCAAAACCAAAGGCGCGCTGAACCGTAAAACCGTCAGCATCCGCCCTTACACCGGTTCTGAAGAATAATCCAACCGATACCTGAAGCCGCATCTTTTCACGATGCGGCTTTTTATATACCCCATACCCGATTTGATACACATTAAGCTGAAAGTAAAAATCCGCATACACCCTCCCCTGCATATTTCTTCAACAGCGGGTTTTGATATAATCGCCTATCTATTACAGATAGTTCAAACGGCATTCAAACCCTTACAAATGCCGTCTGAAATCATCGGCATCCGCCTATGCAAAGGATATTTTATGAGTTTACACAGCGACATCCTCGTCGTCGGCGCAGGCCCGGCGGGTTTAAGTTTTGCAGCCGAACTTGCCGGCAGCGGTTTGAAAGTTACCCTGATCGAACGCAGCCCACTGACTGTTCTGCAAAATCCTCCATATGACGGACGCGAAATCGCCCTGACCCATTTTTCCCGCGAAATCATGCAGCGTTTGGGCATGTGGGACAACATTCCCGAAAACGAAATCTACCCTTTGCGCGATGCCAAAGTGCTGAACGGACGTTCCGACTACCAGCTCCACTTTCCCCAACCGACCGAGGCGCGCGGCGAACCTGCCGACTGTTTGGGCTATCTTATTTCCAACCACAATATCCGCCGCGCCGCCTACGAAGTCGTATCCCAACTCGACAACATTACCATTCTGACCGATACGGTTGTCAAAGAAGTCAAAACATCTGACAACGAAGCACAAGTCATTTTGGAAAACGGCAAAATCCTGACCGCCCGCCTGCTTTTGGCGGCAGACAGCCGTTTTTCGCAAACCCGCCGGCAACTCGGCATTTCTTCAGATATGCACGACTACAGCCGAACCATGTTCGTCTGCCGCATGAAACATACTCTTTCCAACCAACATACCGCTTACGAATGCTTCCATTACGGACGCACCATCGCGCTGCTGCCACTGGAAGAGCACCTGACCAATACCGTCATTACCGTCGATACCGATAAAATCAACAGCGTTCAAAACCTTTCGCCTGAAGAATTGGCGGCAAGCGTAAAAGAACAGCTCAAGGGCAGGCTCGGCGACATGGAATTGGTCAGCAGCATCCACCATTACCCCCTTGTCGGTATGATTGCCAAACGTTTCTACGGCAAACGCAGCGCGCTGATTGGCGATGCCGCCGTCGGTATGCACCCCGTTACCGCACACGGTTTCAACTTGGGTCTTTCCAGCGCAGATATTCTGGCAAAACTGATACTCGAAGCCGAACAGCGCGGTCAGGACATCGGCGCGGCTTCCTTGTTGGAAAAATACAGCAACAAACATATGCTGCACGCCCATCCGCTTTATCACGGGACCAATATGATGCTGAAGCTGTTTACTAACGAAACCGCACCGGCAAAACTGTTGCGTGGCCTGGTATTGCGTGTCGGCAACAACTTCCCGCCGCTGAAAAAACTGATTACCAAACAACTGACCGGTTGAAAACTGCTGAAATGCCGTCTGAAACGTTTCAGACGGCATTTTTGTGTCACGAACCATTTTGCGGTTTCCATATCCTTGACAGACGGTTTGCAGCTGATTCGCATACGGCAGATGTTTCAAGCGGAAAGGAAACACGATAAAAATAACAAAGCCTCCGAACAGTCGGAGGCTTTGCTTTCAAACTGAAATTATTTCAGTTTGGTTTCTTTATACACTACGTGTTTGCGGGCAACCGGATCGAATTTTTTAATTTCCAGTTTGCCGGGCATAGTGCGTTTGTTTTTAGTGGTGGTGTAGAAGTGACCGGTACCTGCACCGGATTCCAGTTTGATTTTATCGCGCATTGCAGTAATCCTTAATTAAATAGTGTTTAAATTAAGCTTCGCCGCGAGCACGCAAATCAGCCAATACGACATCAATGCCTACTTTGTCGATGGTACGCAGGGCGGCGTTGGAAACGCGCAGGCGAACCCAGCGGTTTTCACTTTCTACCCAAAAACGACGTGATTGCAAGTTGGGCAAAAAACGGCGTTTGGTTTTGTTGTTGGCGTGCGATACGTTGTTGCCGGACATCGGGCGTTTGCCGGTCACTTTGCAAACTCGTGCCATAATCAGTCTCCAAACTTCTAAAATAGTAAAACGCGATTTATACCACGAAAAACAGTGTTAGTTCAAGTGTTTTAAAGAAAAACAGATGTTTTGCGCGGATAATCCTTCCGATTGTTGCATCTGCAGAACGTTTGCAGGTGCGAAACAGATGGGGCGCGATTATAGCGGATTTCGGGAACTGCTGCATTCAAAATGCCGTCCAAACATATTTCCAGTATTTTCAGACGGCATTTCAAGTTTTCAAATCCCTCAATGTCCACCACCGCCGCCGCTGTGGAACGGCGGTTTTGCCAGCCATATGACAGGAATCATGATGATGAACAGCAGGCTGCCCGCCATAAAGATTTCATTCGATCCGATGATGAAGCCCTGTTGCGTGATGGTGTTGTTGATGATGCCTAGGGTTTGACTGTCGGAAATGCCTTGTTGGGACAAATGCGCCGCCGTTTCGTGCAATGTTGCGGAATAGGGCGTGATATGTTCGGCAAAGCGTGTGTGGTGCAACGCTTCGCGCCGTTCCCACAGGGTGCTGACGACGGATACGCCGACACCGCCCATCAGCACGCGCAAGAAATTCGACAAGCTGCCGGCGGCGGCAATCTGCCCGCCCTTCATATGCGACAGGGTGATGGTCGTCAGCGGCAGGAAGAACATGGCAACGCCTACCCCCTGCCAAAACTGCGGCCAGATGACGTTGCCGATATCCATGTCGGCATAAAAATCCGTACGCCAATAGAAAGTGAAAGCAAAGGTCAGGAAGCTGGCGGTTACGAGCAGGCGCATATCGGCCTTGTTGCCGAACCTGCCGATTAACGGAGATAGGAAAACTGGGAGGATGCCGACGGGCGCGGCGGCAAGCCCTGCCCAAGTGGAGGTATAGCCCAGGTTGGTCTGCAACACTAAGGGCAGCAGGGTCAGCGTCCCCATATACACCATAAAACCCAATGATGTGGCTATTACGCCAACGGTAAAATTCCTATCTTTAAACAGCGATAAATCGACAATCGGATATTTTTCTCCCAATTCCCAAACAATAAAATACGACAAGCACACCAGTGCGATTACGCCCAAGGTAATGATTTCTCCAGAGGCGAACCAGTCGAGTTCCTTACCCCTGTCCAGCATCATCTGTAACGCGCCGACACCGGTTACCATCAATGTAAGCCCGACATAGTCGGTCGGCATTTTAACGGTTTCCGTTTCCCGATGTTTCAAATGTTTCCAAGTTATCCGGGCCGATATGATTCCGATGGGGATATTGATGAAGAAAATCCAACCCCAATGCCAGTTTCCGGAAATCCAGCCGCCGAGTATCGGCCCGAGGACAGGGGCGACAACGACGGTCATTGCCCACAATGCCAGTGCCAGCGTCCGTTTTGCGGGCGGATAGGATGCCATTAACAGGCTTTGCGACAGGGGAATCAGCGGCCCGGCGATAAAGCCCTGCAAGATGCGGAAAACAACCAGCGACTGAAGGTTGGGCGCGATACCGCACAGCCACGATGTGATGACGAAACCGACGGCGGCGGCGGTAAACAATTTGACCTCGCCGATGCGTTTTGCCAAAAAGCCCGTCAGCGGCACGGAAACGGCGTTTGCCACGGAAAAAGAAGTGATGACCCACGTCCCCTGCGTGGTTGCCGCACCGAGGTTGCCGGCGATAACGGGGACGGCGACGTTGGCAATAGTCGTATCCAAAATTTCCATAAATACGGCAAGCCCCAAAGACAGCGTAACCCACGCCAATGCCGCACCCTTAAGCGGTGGATAATCCATTGCGTTCTCCGTTTCAGACGGCATCAATGCGCGTATTGCTCAAGAATTTCGTCCACCAGCCTGTCAGCTTCCGACCAATCCGTGCCTTCAGTTTCCGGCAACACGGCATCCGGCGTTTTTGAAACAGGCGCGCCTGCGGCGGAAGTATCCACTTTTACCGTCATCGACAAACCGATGCGCAACGGATGCCTGTCTACATCTTCACGGTTCAATTCGATACGGACAGGGACACGCTGCACCACTTTAATCCAGTTACCCGTGGCATTTTGCGCCGGAATCAGCGAAAACGCGCTGCCCGTACCTGCCGAAAACCCTGCCACCCTGCCGCGATAAACGGTTTGTTTACCGTACAAATCGGACACCAGCTCGGCAGGCTGTCCGATTTTCATATGCCGCAACTGCGTCTCTTTAAAATTGGCATCAACCCACACATCCGACAACGGCACCACCGCCATCAGCGGCGCACCGGCCGCCACCTGTTGCCCAACCTGCACCGAACGCTTTGCCACCTGACCGTCCACCGGCGCGCGGATTTGCGTCCGCTGAAGGTTCAACCACGCATCTTTCAACCTGCCGATTGCCATCTGAACCGCCGGCTGTTCGCGCAAAGCGACCTGACCACCCAAAGCCGCACGCGCCGAAGATTCTTCCGCCAAAGCCGCCTTAACTGCCGCCTGAGCCTGAGACACTGCCGCACGGGCATGTGCCAGCTCTTCGGCGGACACGGCTCCTGATTCCGCTAAAGCAGACCGGCGGCGTAAATCATCCTGCGCACGTGCCAAATCCGCTCGGCGCAAAGCAACCTGCGCCCCCGCCTGCGAAGTGGCGGCATTTTGCTGGCGGTTTTGCCGCACCGCCTGAATCAGCTCGTTTTTTGCCCGTTCATACGCCAACACATAATTGCCGTCGTCCAATACGGCCAACACATCGCCTTTCTTCACAACATCCGTATCATCATGCAACACCTTCCGCACCATACCGCCCGTTTGCGGCGTAATCTGAACCACGCGTCCGACAACATAAGCGTCTTCCGTTTCCTCTTCGTGCTGCCACCATAAAAAAAACGCCGACCCGGCGGCTGCGGCGGCAAGCGCGAACAGCAGCGTCAATGCCGTCAGGCGGCGTTTGCGTTTGGCTTGCGTGTTTTGAAGTTTTGTTTCGTCCGTGTGCGTATCCATAAGATTGGGTTCCGAATTTCCTGATTTCATATAAACAATGTTCTTTCAATAGGAGGCAGATTCTATATCCGCGCAATAACGCAATCAAGTCAGTATTTTAGATGCAATATTCAAAAAACAATGCTTCAGGCGGCAAAACTGAAAATATATTTCGTTTATATAGTGGATTAACAAAAATCAGGACAAGGCGACGAAGCCGCAGACAGTACAAA
>NZ_JAGTUI010000012.1:4962-54271 GCF_018224585.1 Neisseria sp. Marseille-Q1983 | reverse complement strand
CGTCTGAAAGCCCTTCAGACGGCATTGCCCGGCTGCGCGGCACAAAGGCGGAAAAACCGTTTGCCCCGTATTTTCAAACGCGTTACACTTGCCGCCGCTGTTTTCAGCCATTTGATTACCCGCAACCGCCGTCATTGCGCCGGCGGTTTGCCTGTCAGCGTCATTGCGCCGCTGTAAATACGAAAGAACACATTATGACCGTATCCCCCGTCGCCTTGCGCCGTAAGACCGAGTGCAAGCCTCATCCCACCGCGCGCTATTGGAAAAAATGCGATGTCGAGGCACTTTTCGGACTGCCGTTTTTAGAACTTGTCCATCAGGCGGCAGAAGTCCACCGCCAAAATTTCAACCCGCGCGAAATCCAGCTTTCCACGCTGTTGTCCATCAAAACCGGCGGTTGTCCCGAAGATTGCGCCTACTGTCCGCAATCGGCGCACCACAACACCAATCTGGGCAAAGAGCAGATGATGGATGTGGATGAAATCGTCGAAAAAGCCAAAATCGCCAAATCGCGCGGCGCAAGCCGGTTTTGTATGGGCGCGGCATGGCGCGGTCCCAAACCCAAAGACGTGGAGACGGTTTCCGCAATCATCAAAGCCGTCAAGGGCTTGGGTATGGAAACCTGCGGCACGTTCGGTATGCTCGAAGAAGGTATGGCGGAAGACTTTAAAGAAGCAGGATTGGATTATTACAACCACAACCTCGACACCGACCCCGACCGCTACAACGACATCATCCACACACGCCGGCACGAAGACCGTATGGACACCTTGGGCAAAGTCCGCAACGCCGGTTTGAAAGTCTGCTGCGGCGGTATCGTCGGGATGAACGAAACCCGCGCCGAACGCGCAGGGCTGATTGCCAGCCTCGCCAATCTCGACCCGCAGCCCGAAAGCGTGCCGATTAACCGGTTGGTCAAAGTGGAAGGCACGCCGCTTGCCGATGCCGAAGATTTGGACTGGACGGAATTTGTCCGCACCATCGCCGTGGCGCGGATTACGATGCCGCAAAGTTATGTCCGGCTGTCGGCAGGGCGCAGCAATATGCCGGAAGCAATGCAGGCGATGTGCTTTATGGCGGGCGCGAACTCGATTTTTTACGGCGACAAGCTGCTGACCACGGGCAATCCGGACGAAGACGGCGACAGAATCCTGATGGAAAAGCTCAACCTGTATCCCTTGCAGTTCGAGCCGGAAGGCGGCGCGGACGGGGCGGAAAAAGCCTCAGGGATTAAAGTGGATTATTGACGATTGCAAAAATGCCGTCTGAAACGCGGATGCCGTCTGAAACCCGGAAAGGTTCGGACGGCATTTGTTCACAGCATTTCCAAAGAATCCTGACGAGCTTCAGACGGCATTTGGAAAAGCCCGACCTGTATCCCTTGCAGTTCGAGCCGGAAGATCGAAAAATGGATTGAAACGATAGTAAAAGACAGGCACTATCGTGTTTGTATCGCTGCCGCCGCATTGGATTGGCGGTCGGCTTTAGAGATGGAGCTTATGGGAATTTGACAGCTTATGCCGGAAAAAATTATCGACTTTCTGATGTTTCTTGACGAACGCCTCCCCTTTGTCAAAAACCGATGGGGGACTTTATTGATGTCGTTGCCGTTTACGCTCCTGCTGCTGATTACCGACGGTAAAACTATCCATATGCTGCTGTCGGAAACATCTTGGGGCGTATGGGCTGTATGCTTCGTATTGGCATTTATATGGTTTTTCTGTCGGACAGACCGTTGGTTGAGGTTTTTACCGTATATCTGTATTGCTAAAATTGCTGTTTCATTCTTGTAGCGGCACGGGCGGAGCGGAAAAAGCCTCGGGGATTAAAGTCGATTATTGATGATTGCAAAAATGCCGTCTGAAACGCGGAAAGGTTCGGACGGCATTTGTTCAGGCGGCATTTTCTTTCGGACATTATTTTGAATATCTTTTTACCGGCGCGTGATGCTGCCGTCGGGCGAGACATCCAGTCCGTTCCCGTTGGGGAAATCGCTGTGGTTCAGATAAATAATCCGCCCGATAACGGTTTTCTCGGGGTCGATTTTTGGGATTTTATCGCCGACTTGAGTGATGGGGATAATGTTGCCGGAAACGAACCGTCCCTGTTTGTCGGTGATGATTTTGAAAATGGGCGCAATGCCGCTGATGCCGGAGGTGTTGATTGCGCCGTAGGTGGCAAAGTTGCCGCCGCTGTAAGAGATGAAGCGGTCGCGGTAAAGTTCGACGGCGCGTGTAACGTGCGGCCCCTGCCCGAATACGACATCCGCGCCGGAATCAACGGCCAGCCTTGCAAACTCAACGACGTTGCCCCTGTTTTCCCCATAGAAGATTTCGGTATCGAACGGCAAATGTTCCGCCTGTTTCCCTTCAGCACCGCCGTGGAACATCACAATGACGATGTCGGCTTTTTGTTTGGTTTTCCGAATCAGTTTTCTAACTTTGGCATAGTCGTTCAGTTTGACGGCGGCAAGGTTGGGGGCGAAGGAGACGAAGCCGTATCTCACGCCGTTTTTCTTCAGGATGGCGGTTTCAAACCTGTTTTCGATGCCCGAATATTTGATGTTTAATTCGTCAAGGTTGCCTGCCGTTGCCGTGATGCCTTGCGCGCCGAAGTCGTTGCTGTGGTTGTTGGCGAGGCTGAGGTAGTCGAATCCCGCGTCGGCAAGGTATTGCCCGTATGCGGAGGGCGTTCGGAATGCATAGCATATTTTGGGGTTTGCACATTTTTTCGGCGTACCGCCTTCGTCAAACAGAGTACCTTCGAGGTTACCAACAGTAATGTCCGCGTCTTGCAAGACGGATTCGACGTTTTTCAGGATATTGGTATCGGGCAGGTAATCGACCGGATAATTGCTGCCGAGCATAATGTCGCCGACCCCGATGATGGAAACGGTATCGGCTGCCTTTCCGTCAGGCGCGTCCTGTCCGTCCGCATCGCCGGTGTTTGAAACGGGCGCGTGGTTTGAACCGTCAATCGGCAGCACGGGGGATTCCGTTCCGGCAGGATGCGCCGAGAGTTTGACCCCGGCGGTTTGCGGTGCGGAAACGGCATAAGGGGCGGGCAGCGGCGGCTCTTTCACATACTCGAGCGCGGTAAAGCCGCTACCGATAACGAGGGCCAAAATTGCGGAAAATACCGCCATCGCCCAGATAAATTTGTCCATAATCAGACCTTTACTGTTCAGACGGCATTTGCCGCACGTTTTGGGGCTTATCTCTCGATTTGCGATACGTCGCGCACCGCGCCTTTGTCGGCGGAAGTCGCCATCGCGCCGTAAGCCCTTAATGCGGCGGAGACGTAGCGGTCGCGGTTTTCCGGCTTCCACGCTTTGCTGCCGCGTGCTTCCATTTCGGCGCGGCGTGCGGCAAGCTCTTCATCGGAAATGGCAAGGCGGATGCTGCGGTTGGGGATGTCGATTTCAATCGTGTCACCTTCGTGTACCAAACCGATTGCGCCGCCTTCCGCCGCTTCGGGCGAGGCGTGTCCGATGGACAAACCTGATGTGCCGCCGGAAAAGCGTCCGTCGGTCAGGAGGGCACAGGCTTTGCCCAAACCTTTGGATTTCAGGTAGGAGGTTGGGTACAGCATTTCCTGCATACCCGGGCCGCCTTTAGGGCCTTCGTAGCGGATGATGACGATGTCGCCTGCCACGATTTGGTTGCCCAAAATGCCTTCGACGGCGGCTTCCTGGCTTTCAAACACGCGCGCGCGGCCGGTGAATTTGAGGATACTCTCGTCCACGCCTGCGGTTTTTACCACGCAGCCGCGCTCGGCGATGTTGCCGAACAAGACCGCCAAACCGCCGTCTTGCGAGTAGGCGTGTGCCACGTCGCGGATGCAGCCTTTTTCGCGGTCGAGGTCGAGGGTTTTCCACATACGGTTTTGCGAGAACGCTTGGGTGGTGCGTACGCCGCCGGGCGCGGCTTTGAAGCGTTCGATGGCGCGGGTGTTTTCAGGGTTGGTTACGTCCCATTTTTCAATCGCGTCTTTCAGCGTCGGCGCGTGGATGGTGTATACGTCGGTGTGCAGCTTGCCCGCCTTGTCCAGTTCTTTCAGGATGGCGAAGATGCCGCCGGCGCGGTGCACGTCTTCCATGTAGTAGTCGTGGTTGTTGGGTGCGGTTTTGCAGATGCAGGGGACGACGCGGCTTAAGCGGTCGATGTCTGCCATTTTGAAATCCACGCCCGCTTCGTTGGCGACGGCGAGCAAATGCAAAATGGTGTTGGTAGAGCCGCCCATGGCAATATCCATCGTCATGGCGTTTTCAAACGCTTTTTTGGTGGCGATGCTGCGCGGCAGCACGGTTTCGTCGTCTTGCTCGTAATAGCGTTTGGTGATTTCGACAATCATGCGACCGGCTTCGAGGAACAATTCTTTGCGGCCGGCGTGGGTCGCCAAATACGAACCGTTGCCGGGCAGGGACAGACCGAGTGCTTCGGTCAGGCAGTTCATCGAGTTTGCCGTAAACATACCCGAACACGAACCGCAGGTCGGGCAGGCGTTTTGTTCGACTTCCTCGACTTGCCGGTTGCTGACATTGTCGTCCGCCGATTCAATCATGGCATCAATCAAGTCCAAGCGGCGTTCGGGTTGAATGTTGGCCACGCCGATGACCTTGCCCGCTTCCATCGGGCCGCCGGAGACGAAGATGGTCGGGATATTCAGGCGCATGGCGGCAATCAGCATTCCCGGGGTGATTTTGTCGCAGTTGGAAATGCACACCAGCGCGTCGGCGCAGTGGGCGTTGACCATGTATTCGATGGAGTCGGCAATCAAATCGCGGCTGGGCAGGGAGTACAACATACCGCTGTGTCCCATGGCGATGCCGTCGTCGATAGCGATGGTGTTGAATTCTTTGGCGATTGCGCCTGCTTTTTCGATTTCGCGGGCAACCAGTTGGCCCATGTTGTGCAGGTGGACGTGGCCGGGCACGAATTGGGTGAAGGAGTTGGCAATGGCGATAATCGGTTTGCCGAAGTCGGTTTCCATCACGCCGGTGGCGCGCCACAATGCGCGTGCGCCCGCCATATTGCGGCCGTGGGTGGAGGTTTTGGAACGGTAGTCCGGCATAGTGTGTTTCCTTGTCTGCTATGCCGTCTGAACGGCAAAAGGCGTTCAGACGGCATTTTTGTTGTGTTTTGAAATGGAAAAAAAAGGTATTTTATACCAAGTATTGATGTTGCGTGAACGTTGCGGAAGGAGGGGCGACGCTTTATCGCGGCGGGGAAATGCCGTCTGAAAGGCGAAACGGCTTCAGACGGCATAATGTCCAAATTTCAGGAAAGGAATAAAACGGCGGCTGCGGCAAGCGCGGCAACCGATAATGCGGCGGCAAGCGCGGCTTTGCCTGCAAAGCGGATTGAGGTTTTGCCTTCGATGTATTTGAAGCTGGTTATCATCGGGAGGACGAGGTTTTTCTTTTTGAACACGCGGTATGCGGCGACGGCGGCGATATGAATGGCGGAAAAAACGGCGAGCAGCTTGAAAAAGTTGAGGTGGATTTTCCGCATAAGGCTGCCCGTATGTTCGGAAACCAAATGGTTGAGGTAGCCGTTGGTGCTGAAGGTGTTTTCATCGGCGGCAAAAAGCCCCGTGCCGACTTGGAAGGACACGGCGGCCAAAAGCGCAACGACCATCAGTGCGCCCAAGGGGTTGTGTCCGGGTTGGACGTGTTCGGGAATACCGTTTTTCAGATAGCCGCGTATGCCTGCCCAGCCTTGGACGAAACGGGAAAAACGGGCGGTATCGCTGCCCCAAATGCCCCAGCAGAGGCGGAATACGAGCAGGAAAAGGACGAACAGCCCGACGCGCGTGTGCCATTGCAGCATATCGCCGCTGGCTTTCGCGCTATACCACATAAAGGGCAGGGACGCGGCAAGCAGCCAGTGGAAAAGGCGGGTGGGGAGGTCCCAGACTTTGGTTTTGTTTTTCATAATCGGTTTCCGGCGGTAGAATCGGTTCGTTTTCGAGCCTTATTTTAACCGATTGGAGGGGCAATGTTTCCCGTTTTTCATCTTTCAGGCGAGAGCCGCCGCCGGATGCTTCAGACGGCATTGCGTTTTCCCCATATTTTCAAAGCCCGTGCGGAAGATTCGCACAAAGGGACTTTCGGAACACTGGCGGTTGTCGGCGGGGCTGCGGGTATGAGCGGCGCGCCCATATTGGCGGCATCCGTGGCGATGTATCTTGGCTGCGGTAAGGTGTGGGCGGGTTTCAATCAGGAAACGCTGCCTTTCGCCGTCATTGCCGGTTTTCCCGAAATTATGTTGGACACGGCAGACGGTTTGACCAAGCGTCAAGGCATAAACGCTTGGACGGCGGGTTGCGGCCTGGGTACGGATAAGGCGGCGGTCGGAACGCTTGCCGGAATTTTGGCGGAACACACGGACAAGCCCGTCCTTTTGGATGCGGACGCGCTGAACATATTATCAACCGATGCCGAAACCCGAAATCTGGCGCGCGGGTGTAAAAACCTGATTTTAACGCCACACCCCGCCGAAGCCGCGCGCCTGCTTGGAACGACGGTTGCACAAGTTCAGGCAGATCGGACGGCAGCAGTGAGAAAGATGGGGGCAATTTTCGGCGCAACCGTGGTTTTAAAGGGGCACAAAACATTGGTTGCCGCGCCCGATACGGAAATCTATGTCAACGAAAGCGGCAACGCGGGATTGGCAACGGCGGGTAGTGGAGACGTATTGGGCGGCATCATCGGCAGTCTGCTTGCACAGGGCGTGCCGGTTTTTGAAGCCGCCTGCGCGGGCGTGTGGCTGCACGGCACGGCGGCAGATGTCATAAAAGAATCGGCAGGCATTACGGCAGGGCTGTTGGCAGGCGAAATCGCCCCGGCGGCAAGGTGGCTGCGCAACTGGATAACTGAACTGGATAACTGAAAGTATAGTGGATTAACAAAAATCAGGACAAGGCGACGAAGCCGCAGACAATACAAATAGTACGGAACCGATTCACTTGGTGCTTCAGCACCTTAGAGAATCGTTCTCTTTGAGCTAAGGCGAGGCAACGCCGTACTGGTTTAAATTTAATCCACTATATGTAAGAAGATGCCGTCTGAAAGGCAAGGGCTTCAGACGGCATCTTCATTTCCCAAATACTGTCCGGTAAAGAGTGGTATAATGTGCAGTTATCTCTTACAGTTTTTGAAAAACATTAATTATGAAACAAATTCGCAACATCGCCATTATCGCCCACGTCGACCACGGCAAAACCACATTAGTCGACCAACTGCTGCGCCAATCCGGCACATTCCGCGCCAACCAGCAGGTTGACGAGCGCGTGATGGACAGCAACGACCTTGAAAAAGAACGCGGCATCACCATCCTCGCCAAAAATACTGCCATCGATTACGAAGGCTACCACATCAATATCGTCGACACGCCGGGACACGCCGACTTCGGCGGCGAAGTAGAGCGCGTTTTGGGGATGGTGGACTGCGTCGTCTTGTTGGTGGACGCGCAGGAAGGCCCGATGCCGCAAACCCGTTTTGTAACTAAAAAAGCCTTGGCTTTGGGACTGAAACCAATCGTCGTCATCAATAAAATCGACAAACCGTCTGCCCGTCCGAGCTGGGTCATCGACCAAACTTTCGAACTCTTCGATAACTTGGGCGCAACCGACGAGCAGTTGGACTTCCCGATTGTCTACGCTTCCGGCCTGTCCGGTTTCGCCAAACTGGAAGAAACCGACGAGAGCAACGACATGCGTCCGCTGTTTGACACTATCTTGAAACACACGCCTGCACCGAGCGGCAGTGCGGACGAAACGCTACAACTGCAGATTTCCCAGCTCGACTACGACAACTACACCGGCCGCCTCGGCATCGGCCGTATCTTGAACGGACGTATCAAACCCGGTCAAACCGTTGCCGTCATGAACCACGAGCAGCAAATCGCCCAAGGCCGCATCAACCAGCTTTTGGGTTTCAAAGGTTTGGAACGCGTGCCGCTTGAAGAAGCCGAAGCCGGCGACATCGTGATTATTTCCGGTATCGAAGACATCGGTATC
The DNA here is from genome assembly GCF_018224585.1 of Neisseria sp. Marseille-Q1983. Lineage (NCBI taxonomy): Bacteria > Pseudomonadati > Pseudomonadota > Betaproteobacteria > Neisseriales > Neisseriaceae > Neisseria > Neisseria sp. Marseille-Q1983. Next base: position 46,249 of record NZ_JAGTUI010000012.1, on the reverse strand, counting down.
GGCGTAACCATCACCGACAAAGACAATCCCAAAGGCCTACCGATGTTGAGCGTGGACGAACCGACGCTGACGATGGACTTTATGGTCAACACCAGCCCGCTGGCGGGTACGGAAGGCAAATTCGTAACCAGCCGCCAAATCCGCGACCGCCTGCAAAAAGAATTGCTGACCAACGTCGCCCTGCGCGTGGAAGATACCGCCGATGCCGACGTGTTCCGCGTATCCGGGCGCGGCGAGCTGCACCTGACCATTTTGTTGGAAAATATGCGCCGCGAAGGCTACGAACTCGCCGTCGGCAAACCGCGCGTCGTGTACCGCGACATCGACGGTCAAAAATGCGAACCTTATGAAAATCTGACCGTAGACGTACCCGACGACAACCAAGGTGCGGTAATGGAAGAACTCGGCCGCCGCCGTGGCGAACTGACCAATATGGAAAGCGACGGTAACGGACGCACCCGCCTCGAATACCATATTCCGGCGCGTGGCTTAATCGGTTTCCAAGGCGAATTTATGACCCTGACGCGCGGTGTCGGCTTGATGAGCCACGTGTTCGACGACTATGCGCCCGTCAAACCCGATATGCCCGGCCGCCACAACGGCGTGCTGGTGTCCCAAGAGCAGGGCGAGGCGGTTGCTTATGCCTTGTGGAATCTGGAAGACCGCGGCCGTATGTTCGTATCGCCCAACGACAAAATCTACGAAGGCATGATTATCGGCATCCACAGCCGCGACAACGATTTGGTGGTCAACCCGCTCAAAGGCAAAAAACTTACCAACATCCGTGCCAGTGGTACCGACGAAGCCGTTCGCCTGACCACGCCGATCAAGCTGACGCTGGAAGGCGCGGTCGAGTTTATCGACGATGATGAGCTGGTAGAAATCACACCGCAATCCATCCGTCTGCGCAAGCGTTACTTGAGCGAATTGGAACGCCGCCGCCACTTTAAAAAGCTGGATTGATGTTTACTGGATTAATGTTTAAATGATACGCGATGCCGTCTGAAAAATTTCAGACGGCATTTTATTGGCCGGTATCGGGAAACGGGTTGTCCGATAGCTCATATATTTTCTTAAATAAAATCATTGTATGAACAATAAAAAAGTTTGTACCGGATTATCTGCGGACGGGTGATGCCAGTACTTCCGGTCTCGGAACGGTTGCCGTTTCGGGAAGCCCGCATTTTTAATTTTACGGGGCAATCCGTCAAAATCCGGCGGGCTTGTTTTTCCGGACAATTTTTCAAATACCGAACCTGATCTTGCTTGGGTCATCAACATCCTTGCACGGTTTGTCAAAAAATCTGCCATACAAAGAATATTGTTTACAATATTGTCTAAAAATCTGAACCTGCAAACGCGAAATAAGGTAGAATACGCCCCGTTATTTTACCGTCCAATCCCCATTTACCAAGGAAAAATGATGAGTACTTCATTGAGTTACCGCGATGCGGGCGTCGATATCGACGCAGGCGACCAACTGGTCGAAAACATCAAACCGTTTGCCAAACGCACGATGCGCCCGGAAGTATTGGGGGATTTGGGCGGTTTTGGCGCATTGGTCGAAATTGGCAAGAAATATAAAAATCCCGTATTGGTCAGCGGTACGGACGGCGTGGGTACCAAGCTCAAACTTGCCTTCGATTGGGATAAACATGATACGGTGGGCATCGACCTTGTTGCAATGAGTGTCAACGATATTTTGGTTCAAGGAGCAGAACCTCTGTTTTTCTTGGATTATTTTGCCTGCGGCAAATTGGATGTTCCGCGCGCGACCGATGTCATCAAGGGCATTGCACAAGGTTGCGAAGAATCCGGCTGCGCCCTGATTGGCGGGGAAACTGCCGAAATGCCGGGTATGTATCCCGTTGGTGAATACGATTTGGCGGGTTTTGCCGTCGGCGTGGTGGAAAAAGAGAATGTCATTACCGGCCGCAGCATCGGCGCGGGCGATGTGGTATTGGGTTTGGCTTCCAACGGCGCACATTCAAACGGCTATTCCCTCATCCGTAAAATCATCGAACGCGACAATCCCGATCTGGATGCCGAGTTTGATAATGGCAAAACCTTGCGTGAGGCCGTTATTGCGCCGACCCGTCTGTATGTGAAACCGATTCTTGCCGCTTTGGAAAAATTTACCATTAAAGGTATGGCGCACATTACCGGCGGCGGCATTACTGAAAACGTGCCGCGCGTGTTGCCTGAAAACACGGTTGCACAAATCAATGCCGAATCGTGGGAATTGCCCAAGCTCTTCCAATGGCTTCAAAAGGCGGGCAATGTGGAAACTCAAGAAATGTACCGAACCTTTAACTGCGGCATCGGTATGGTCGTCATCGTTGCTGCCGAAGATGCCGATGCGGTTCAGTCATTCCTGAGCGGGCAGGGCGAGACAGTGTACCGTTTGGGTTGCATCCGCGAGCGTCGGGGTGACGAACATCAAACCCAAGTTGCCTGATTATTCATACATTGAAATGCCGTCTGAAAGCCCTTTCAGACGGCATTTTGCATCTTCCGAACGCGTATCCGCAACACAGTTCTGCAAACCGATATTTTTCCCGGTATAGAGACTTAAAACTTCTTAACTATATTTTAATAATGTTGTAGAATGAGAAAAGCATATAATATAGTTTATTCTTACATCGTATTTATCCCTGTTCCCGAAATGCGGAGGTTTTATGAAGCAATCCGTCCATAATAAAACAATTTTAAGTGTTTTGATTTCATCTATGTCTGTAACGGCTTTTTCCGCCCCCCCCCCCGTGATGGATGCTATTTCAGTCAACCTTGCCGGTTCTACTGACGAACCTATCGGTTTTGAGTTTAATCACGCAAACAACACCGTAACCGGCAATGCGGATATTACGGTCAAACCTGCCGACCCTTCGCAGCATTCGCGCCCGAAAGGGCTGATTATCCGTGGCGACCGTTCGGCAGAAATTCAGGGCAAAACCTCCATCGACATTACCCTTTCCAGTGAGCAAAATTATAATATGTCGCCGGACTCTAACGCGGCTTACGGCATTGCCGTTGGCTACGACTGGGCGGGTGACGGCAAAAATAAAACCGCGTTGACTTTGAAAGGTGATGCGTCTGTCAAGGTAGATAATACGGCAGGTACGGTTTTGGGCTCAAAGAGTTTTGACAAAGCAACCGCACCGTTCGGGCAACAGCTTTCCGGTATCCGTATCGACAGGCACAATACATCCAAGCCCAAAACGGTATTTACCGCCGAAAAAAACCTAACAATTAATGTTGAAGACAAATCAACGGCTAAAATCGGCGATTATCTGACTGGCATCTATATCAACGGCGACGGCGCGGAAGCCAATTTAAAAGACAGCAATATCACTGTAAAAGCAAATGGTAAACATTCCGCAGCACTGAAAATTGGTAAACCAGAATTACCTAACACACTAAAAGCTAACGATTACAAAGGTGCGGTAATCAACTCGACAGGAAATATGGTGCTTGATACGTCAGAAACAAAAGATTCAGCTACGGTGCGCTTATTTGGCACAAAATCCCGTTTAATCGCGGATAGTGAAACCAGCTCAGGAACAATCAAGTCGGGTAATTCCGCTATTGTATTTGATACGCAAGACTATGAAACGAGAGTAACTTATCGTGGTTTCATTTTTCCGATTAGTGATGACGTATCTCGTAACGAACCAAACAAAGATCAAGAAGTGCGCTTAAATAATACCAAAATTTCAACCACTTCTGAAAATGCCTCATTGATTGTCGCGGATGCCAAGAATGTAAACAGCATTGCGGTATCTTTTGCAGGAGGTAAAGTCGCCAGCTGGTTTAACAATGGGGAATTTGTTGCCGAAAATGCAAAATTCTTATTAAAAGGCGCGCAATCTGAAGCAAGGGCAGCAAACAAAGGTTGGTTGGCTGAAACAAAATTAGCAAAAACCAAAGCCTCAGATCTCACTTTTACGCTGGATAATCAGGCAAAAGCGGTCGGCTTGACGCATCAGCATTCAAGGGCGGGCTTAAGCTCTAAGCTTAATGTTGTCGTTGATCATAACTCAACTTGGGAATTAGCACCGAAAGCCGATGAAGCTGTCCAACGTGCGACCGCTTATGATGTGAATCTTGCCAATGGTGGGGTACTGGATGCTTCAAAAAATGTGACTGGAGCAAGCACCGACTATAAAATTCAATTGGTACATAATCACAGCAATGCAAGCATCAGTAAAACAATTACCGATGGAACTATTACCGTTCCCGAAGGATTGTTATTTAACGCAGCCGGTACGCTCATCAAGCCTGATGGGACAGAAAAACCATTTAATTTAAGACTCCCTATTACAGACGGCGTGCTAAAAATTGCGAACGGGACAATAGAATACACATCGGATATTGGAACGATAAAACTGACAAAGGCAAAGTTTAACCTTGAAAAAGGCACATCATTAACAACGCCCGAAGGGACTACGTTGTTATCAAGCGGCACGCTGACCTTATCTGATACGGGCATTTCTTTATCGGGTACAACTTCTGTATTTGAAAAGGGAACTTTCACCAACGGCGGTATCATCACCCTCGCCAATCAATCCTATGCAGACAAACTGACCATTGAAGGGAATTATGTCGGCAATAACGGTACGTTAAAAGTCAATACGGAATGGAACTCGCCGGGCGATGATCAAGGAGGAAATTCTCAATCTGATTTACTGGAAATCACAGGCGATGCCTCAGGAAAAACAACGGTCATTTCAGTGGGTAAAGATGGCAAAGAAAATATTATCGACGGCTCGATCGGCGAACTTTCCGACCGCTACAAACGCAGTGTCGCCGTTGTTAAGGTTTTGGGACAAGACAAGGGGGCGGAAACCGGTAAATTAAATGCCGAAGACGCTAAACATACCTACACAATGCGCGATACTTTTAGCGGAACTGCCAAAACCACAGGAGCGGGCGAAGTGCAATTGGCTTCACGCAAAGATGAGGCGGGCGCGACAGAATACTTCTGGACTTTAACCACGCCGAATCAAGATAAAACCATCATCACGCCAAGTGCGCCGGCTTATACGCTCGTTCCGCGTCAAAACTTGGAATCAGGCTATGCGATGCTGGATACACTTCACCAACGCCGTGGCGAAAACCAAACCCTTTCTTGGGACAGGCAAGGCAGTTATTGGCAGGATGTGGAAAAACAATTTTGGGGGCGCGTAATCGGAAAACACCTCAAACTCGATGGAAAAGAACGTTTTGGTTTTAAAACCAATATGTACGGCTTCCAAGTGGGACACGATTTTGATGTTAAAACCAAACAAGATGATGAGGGCAAACTCACTCGTCGTTTTACCGGCCTGTATTTCGGTGCGTTACGTTCTCTCAGCAAATTCTATGATGAATACCGCGCGAAAAACGGCATCGTGATTGCAGATAAATTAACTTCCCATGTGAAAACTACCGCACTTAATCTTGGTGTCACTGATACGCGTTACAATGAAAACGGCACTTACATTGATTTGGTGGGGCAGCTTTCTTGGTTAAATAACCGTTATTCGGCGATTGACGGTACAGGTGCGAAAAATCACGGCTGGAGAGCTGCCCTTTCAGTGGAAACCGGCCGCCCTTACGCATTAGGTAAAGATAAAACCAACAACGGAGATAGCTGGATTTTAGAGCCGCAATCACAACTGATTGCACAATACTTGCGCTTAAGTGACTTTAACGACGGTACTCGTGCCGTTTCGCAAAAAGGTTACGGTTTGCGCGGCCGTGTCGGTTTCCGTTTGGCGCATAACCAACCGAACGATAAGCAACGCACACGCACCTATTATTTCACCGGCAATATTTGGCACGATTTTAAAGCAAGGGGCAACGCATTAATCGGGTCGGACAAATTAGCCGGGAAGTTTGCCCGCACTTGGTGGGAATTAGGCTTAGGTTCTCAATTCTCCTTAAGTGAAAACACTTACCTTTATGCAGATGCTCGCTACGAAAAATCATTCGATAGCAACAGACATAAAGGTTACCAAGGCACCGTGGGTGTGAAATATTCTTGGAAATAAACCGCCTAAGCCATTCCGTCCGGATTACGGCGGTAATAGCGTACTTAAAGGGACGGCACACCGGATGCCGTCCCTTATATAATGCACCCCGTCAAAGGGGCGCATTGCTTTTTTCCTGACCCGATGCCGTCTGAACGCCTATTCCGGCACAGGTTGGGGGACGTTGTGCCGGATGGCGTAAACGGCGGCCTGCACCCGGCTGCTGAGGTTGAGTTTGCGGAGCAGGTTTTGAACGTGGACTTTGACGGTGGATTCGGCAAGATCGAGGTGGCGGGCGATGATTTTGTTGCTGTGTCCTGCGGCGAGATAGCCCAAGATTTCCAGTTCACGAGGGGTAAGTGAGGAGAGTGCCTGCGTCCCTTGTGTGGGCTGGGGAGAAATCAGGCTTTTGACGAGTTTGGCGGTCATCTCGGGCGAGAATACATTATCGCCATCGGCGGCTTTGCGTATGCTTTCGAGCAGAAAGTCGGCGTTGATGTTTTTCAGCAGGTAGCCGCGCGCGCCGATACGCATACATTCGGTCAAATCGTCGCTGTCTTCGGAAACGGTCAGCATAATCACTGCCTGCTGCGGATTGATGCTGATGATTTGGGAGAGTGCCTCGCGTCCGTTCATACCGGGCATATCCAAGTCGAGCAGGACGACATCGGGTTGCAGCCGGCTGATCATTTTGATGCCCGAGAGTCCGTCTGCGGCTTCGCCGATGACTTCAAAACCGTGTTGGCGCGACAAAAGGGCTTTGATGCCGCTGCGGAAGAGGGTGTGGTCGTCTATCAGGATGATTTTAATGGTCATGGTAGGCTTTCTTTGGGTGCACCCGTCAATGAGACGGTGGTTCCCTGTTGTGCTTGGGAACGGATTTCTAAAACGGCACGGATGCGTTTGGCACGCTCCTGCATGATGTGCAGTCCGACATGGCTGCCCGAAGGTTCTCCAATGTTTTCCGTGTCGAAACCCTGTCCGTTGTCTTGAATGGTCATTGTAAACCTTTCATCCTGTTTAATCAGTCTGAATTTGACATGGGTGGCGCGGGCGTGTTTGCGGATGTTGGACAGGCTTTCTTGAAGGATGAAAATCATTTGGAGCTGCTCGTCCTGTGTAGGCAGGTACGTGCCGTTTTCCCAAGCGGTTTCGACAGTCGTGCCGGTCTGTTGCGTAAAGCGCGAGAATAGGTCGGCAACGGCTTCGGGAAATTCTTTATTGCTGATTTTGGTACGGAAGTTGAGCAACAGTTCGCGGACGTCTTCATAACATTCCTGCACGCCTGTTTTGATGAAGCCGATGTTTTCTGCGGCTTCCTCCCGTTTGTTTTCGGCAAAGGCGGTTTCCAGCATCTGTACCTGTAGGTTTAGGAACGTTAATGCTTGTGCGATGCTGTCATGTAATCCTTGCGCAATCAGGTTGCGTTCCTGCAATACCGCAAGCAGACGTTTTTCTTCTTCCTGTTTTGCGCCGGCAAGCGATACGCCCAATTGCCGAATCAGGGTTTGAAGCAGTGTGCGGTCGTCTCCGGTGAGGGAAATGCCGTCTGAAAAGCTGAGCGAAAGCATGCCCAGTTTCTCGTTTTGATATTCGATGGGGAAAGTTTCGTCATGGTATTTTTCCAAATGATGGGGCTTTTTGCCGTGTTCGGCCGTATGGACGGAAATGTCTGTGTCGGAACCGTTTTCCAGGCAGATGCTGCCGGATTGTGCGCCAACGGCGGGGAGGATGTGGTTCAAAAATTCTTCCGCCGCCTGTCGCGGCGTATAGGATTGATGCAGGTCGCGCGTGGTCCGGTACAGCAAGGTCAGGTTGCGGTTTTGCTTTTCAAGGTTATGGGTCTGTTCGGCAACCTGCCCTTCTAAATTGTCGTACAGGGCTTTGAGTTTGCCGCCCATTTGGTTGAAACACCGCCCGACCTGTTTGAATTCAGGCGTACCGTCTTCGGGAACAGGGATGTCGAAATGCCGCTGACCGATACGTTCCGCACCTTCCCTTAACGCCTGCAGCGGCCGGATAACCCAAATCTGGTGCCAAAACAGCATCAGTACTGACGACACCAGCGTCATCAGCATAATTGCCCATTGAAAACGTCTGAGCCACCATGTGTTTTTTTCGTTGGCATTTTCCAATGCCTGCAAAAACAGTTCGATATTTCCGGCAAAGCGGTAGAGATCGACCTGAGTAGGTCGCCGATAGGACTGGAGCGGGGGGAGAATGTGTGCCTGCCAATCTATAATTAGCATGGATTGTATCAAATCATAAGCAAGAGGGGTGTCCGAAGGAATCAGCGGATGGATTGCATCGCTTTGCGAAATACGCTTCAGGCTTTTTTCAAATTCGGCAACCTGATTGTCTATTTGGGAGCGGGGAGATCCTTCGCCGGCCATATAGGCCAGACGGTATGCCTGCATTCTCAAGTTGCCCGCCTCTTCGATGACGGAGGCGGCGTTTTCCAGACGCAAAGAGAGCAGCAGTGTCAAAACGACAGACAATGCCGCCAACCCGACCCACAGTCCGGTCAGGAGTTTCAGGCGCAGGGAAAGGCTGATGCCGTCTGAAAAACGGGCTGGCAGTATCATGCTCGGCGAAAAATTGTTCTAAATAATGCAAACAATATCATTCTTTGGGATTAGATACAACTGCTCAGAAAGAATTGGTTAAGGAAAACTTAATCCGCACCGCTTCAGTGTTAAATCATGTTATGATAAAATTCAGATAATATGAATTTATTTGTCGTCTGCTTCAGACGGCATTTTGAGTCATTGGGAACGGCAGACTGCAATCATGAAAACCTCGAACTTTTCCAAGAGAACATCCGCAATGAAAACTTTTGCCCTGATACTGGCCGGCGGTCAGGCGAGCCGTATGGGAGGCGAGGACAAGGGGCTTGCTCTTTTGGGGGGTAAGGCGCTGATAGATCATGTCATCGACAGGGTCAGACCGCAGGTCAGCCATATCGCCATCAGTGCCAACCGGAATTTGGAAGAATATGCTCGAAGAAGTCCGCATATTTTTCCCGATGCGCGGCAGTGGCAGCATTTCGGCCCGCTTTCGGCATTGTGTACCGCAGCCAACGATTTGCAGTTGGCGACTGCTGACTGGCTTTTGGTTGTGCCGTGCGATATGCCGTATCTGCCGGACGATTTGGTGGCAAGGTTTGAAACCATGTCGAAACGCACACCGTTGTGCAATGCGTTTTATGTGGAAACACCGGTAACGATGCACTACAACATTATGTATATCCGCCCGCAAATTTTGCAAAGCGCGATTCCCTATCTGTTTTCGGGTATGAAAACATTAAGAAGCTGGTTGCAGCAGCAAAGGGCGCGGCCGGTCAGATTCGAGTTTGACGGGCATTTTGCCGACTTTAACACGCAAATCGACTTGCAGGAGGGATAAGGTCAAGACCGCCGACCGGCGTGGAAAGGTCAGGCCGTACCGGGCGGTTTTTGCCCGAATCGGAGGCACAATGCCGTCTGAAGGCGTTTCAGACGGCATTTTTCGCGGGGAAATGCTACAATTTGCACCATTTTACCGACACAGGAAAACAGGATTATGTTTACAGGCATTGTTCAAGGCTTGGGAAAACTGACGGCAATCCACCGCCCGTCGGAGGCATTTCAGACTTATGTCGTCGAGCTTCCGCAAGAGGCGGCGGACAATCTGCAACGCGGCGCATCGGTTGCCAATAACGGCTGCTGCCTGACGATTATCGAAATCGAAGGAAACCGCGTCAGCTTCGATTTAATGGCAGAAACTTTGGCAAAAACCAATTTAGGGCTGCTGAAGGAAGGCGATTGCGTCAACATCGAACGGGCGGCGCGTTTCGGCGACGAAATCGGCGGACACGTCATGAGCGGACACATTATGGCAACCGTGCCCATTGTCGAAATCGAACGGAACGGGTTCAACCGCACGGTTTGGTTTGCGCTTCCGCACGAACTCAAACCCTATATCCTGACCAAAGGGTTCGTCGGCTTGGACGGTTGCAGCCTGACCATAGGCAAAGTCGAAGACAGCCGTTTCAATGTCCATCTGATTCCCGAAACTTTGGAACGGACGCTGTTCGGCAGCAGAAAGGTCGGCGACAGGATCAACATCGAAATCGATCCGAATACGCAGGCAATCGTCGACACCGTCGAACGGCTGATGGCGCAAAGATATGCAAAGTGAGGTAGAGATGGAATTGAACGAATTTCTCGATAAAGCCTATGCCGTTTTGCGGCGTTTGGATGTCGTGCTTCCGCCCGAACCCGGGCATACCGATTGGAACGCGCTTGCCTTCCGCTGGCAGAGTGCGGGCAAAAAAGGTTTTTTGGAACACTTGCCCGATCCGCACACTTTCCCCTTGGCAAGGCTGGCGGGAGTTGGCAGGCAAACCGAATTGCTGGTGCGTAATACCGAACAATTCATAGCCGGCAGACCCGCGAACAACGTATTGATGAGCGGCGCGCGCGGAACAGGCAAATCCTCGCTTGTCAAAGCCCTGCTGCACGAATATGCGGATAAGGGATTGCGCCTGATCGAAGTCGATAAAAGCGATTTGATCGGCCTGCCGTATCTGTTGACGCTTTTGAAGGAACGTTCGGAAAAATTCATTGTATTTTGCGACGATTTGTCATTTGAAAGCGGCGACGAAACCTATAAGGCATTGAAAACGGCATTGGACGGCGGTCTGTCCCAACGTTGCGCCAACGTGCTGGTGTACGCGACTTCCAACAGACGGCACCTGATGCCCGAATATTTGGATGAAAATGCAGGTACGACAGGCGTGCGCGGAGAAATCCATCAGAAAGAGGCCGTGGAAGAAAAAGTATCTTTGTCCGACCGATTCGGATTGTGGCTCAGCTTTTATCCGTTCGATCAAAACGATTATCTGTCGGCAGTGCAAAGCTGGTTGGAAGATTTTGATGTGTCATATGATGAAGCCGCCCGGACGGCGGCGTTGCAGTGGGCGCAGATGCGGGGCAACCGCTCGGGACGTTCCGCTTGGCAGTTTGCCTGCGACTGGGCGGGCAGGCTGCCGGAACAACGGATGCTGTAAGTTTTTTAGGAATTATTTTAGGCAGGAAGAAAGCCACATTTGCTGCTGTTGCGGTGTGAGGATATGGAAGAAGCGGTGTTGGATTTCCAATTCGTCCACCGCAAAATCCATGCTGGAGTGGTAGCGGCTTTCGACATAATCGCGCGCCTCGTTCCGATTAAAAACATCCGAGGAAATGATTTCGACGACAGACCGGCGGCGGCTGTGTTCGGAATGCATAACCTTCAAACGCGCCCTGTCGCCCGCCATTTTGAAGGCGGTGCGGATTTTACGCAGCTCATTGTGCTGACCCTGTGTCAGCCCGAGCCGGCGTATGTCGCAGTTCGGTTGAAAATCGTTCGGGGGGATATAAGCCGTGGCGGCGTGGGAAAGCTGGCAGGAAAGCAAAGCCATACTTAAAAAAGAGGCGGCAGGTTTGGCAAAACGGCAGGGAGCAGGCAGTGGCACGGCTTTTCCTCTTGTTGGAAATTTTAGGAAATATACTAGATTGACGTGTGAAAGATGGTATTATCGCGGTTAACTTTTGTTAATAATGCGTACGTATGTCTGGCAGGCAGACATAACGGCAGAATCGGAACGTATAGTAGATTAAATTTAAACCAGTACCGCGTTGCCTCGCCTTAGCTCAAAGAGAACGATTCTCTAAGGTGCTGAAGCACCAAGTGAATCGGTTCCGTACTATCTGTACTGTCTGCGGCTTCGTCGCCTTGTCCTGATTTTTGTTAATCCACTATAAAAGGATATTGAAAGAAAAAACATGACTACTTACCGTATCGCACCCAGCATTTTATCGGCAGATTTTGCACGGCTTGGCGAAGAGGTGGAAAGCGTCATTGCGGCAGGTGCAGATTTGATCCATTTTGACGTAATGGACAACCATTATGTGCCGAACCTGACCTTCGGGCCTATGGTTTGCGCGGCGTTGAAGCCTTATGCAAGCGTGCCGATCGATGTGCATCTGATGGTCGAACCCGTGGATGACCTGATTCAGTCGTTTGCCAAAGCAGGAGCATCAATCATCACGTTCCATCCCGAAGCGAGCCGCCATATTGACCGCAGCTTGAGCCTGATTCGGGACATGGGCTGTCAGGCGGGGCTGGTGTTGAATCCGGCAACGCCCGTATATCTGTTGGAAAACGTATTGGACAGGCTGGATATGGTTTTGCTGATGTCGGTCAACCCCGGGTTCGGCGGTCAGAGCTTCATTCCGCACACTTTGGAAAAAATCAGACAGGTTCGCGCCATGCTTGACTGCTATGAAGAGAAAAGCGGCAGACGTATTGCCATTGAAGTGGACGGCGGCATCAAAACCGACAATATTGCCGCCGCCGCCCAAGCCGGCGCAGATACCTTTGTTGCCGGTTCTGCGATTTTCGGCAAACCGGATTACAAGGCGGTAATCGATGCTATGCGTGCGGAATTGAAAAAAGTGGCAGATTGAACGCTGTATCGGTGTTTGAAATAAATCAATGTGTGGGGGACTGTTAGTTTTTGCACAAGGAACAAATAGAGTAAAAAAACGCTGAAATCTTCGGAAGACGTGGATTTCAGCGTTTTTTTGTATCCGGAAAAGTTACGCCAGCTTTTTCACAAAACCGCGCCGGAATGCGCGGTTTTTTGTTTGAAGCTGACGAGATTAGGGAATTTTTAAAACTGTTTTAAGAGGTTTTTAAAATCAGTTTACGGTACGGCCGAACCATTCTACCCGGCCGATGATGGCTGTATCGGTGTTGTCGGCTGTGAGGTCGATTTCAAAAGGTTCGTAGAGGGGATTGGCGGATTTAACCAAGAGCCGTCCGGGCAGGCGTTGGATGTTTTTGACGAACAGGTCGTTTCCTATGCGTAGGACGTACAGGCCGTCGCGCGGCTCGGTTTCGGCGTGGTTGATTAGGATGTTGATAAAAGGCTTTAACTAGAAACTGAACATGGAACTTGTATAATAGTTCCATTTTTTAAAAAATCTTTTAATATCATACATCTAAAAAACAAAGCATCTGAAGACCATAAGCTAAACATGAAACTTGAATTTAAAGGCGGAGTTTCATGTTTAAGCCTATTTTTTCCGTTTTTTAGTCGATACTGCTGCATATGTTTTTTGCAAATCTTCATCACTTAATTCAGTCAGGCTTTCTACTGAGAAATTTTTTTCGAGGTAACTTTTCAACCAATCTTCAAGCTCAAGCTGTTTTACATTTAATTTGATATAAGCGTATTTCTTTTTTCGCCAGTCGGGATCGTTGTTCTTTGATGTTGCTGTATTACTCAACCTACCCAGCCATTTTCTGAGATAAGTTTCTGCTTTGTCGTAATCGCTCAATGCAATTAGTTTGTAACTTGGAACTTTACAGTGAGCATTCAGACTAGCCCAAATTGCACGGATTGATTTTGGCGACCGTTTGGCAATCTCTTCAGCTGCGGCAACTTGTTTGACAAGTTGTTGCAGCTTTGAAGCTTGTTCAAGCGTTATATGTTCCTTGCCGGGTTTTGAATCGACACGGGTTCTGATGACATGGTTTTGGGTATTAATTTGATGAACAACAGAACCAGATGAGGCGATAACAGCGTTACTGACGTTGCCGTTAATCTGATTCTCAACGTTTGATTTGCCAATAGCGTCGTCCAATTTTTTATTAAGGTCGTCTGAAACAGCATTTAAATTTGCCGAATGAATGCCTGTAAAGACAAATTGAATATCCACCCCTAATTGGACAGCAGCAAGTAAAAAGTCCGCAGGAATGTTGACCTGCCCGCTTTCATACAGTCTCAAACTTTCTGCACTGCATCCAGTTTGCTCAGCAAAATTCTTTCGAGAGTATCCAAGTCGGCTTCTCTCTTCAACTAAATTCAATGCTAAATCAATGCGTTCCATAAAAACACCGCAAAATAGTACCAAATATATTTGCTATACCAAATATTTTGGGTATATCATTCAGGTAACAGTTAAGGCAGGCATTAAAGCCTGTAAGGTAAGTAAGTAAGGGATTCTATCATGGAGGCATTATGCAAGCGAACGAAATCTATAAATCCTTAGAAGAAAAAAATATATCGGCAAGAATGTTGGCTTCGGCTTTAGGGGTAACTAACCAATCTGTTTCTGAGGTCATAAGAAATGGACGAGGAAGCAAAAGAATTGCGGAAGCAATCGCGAAAGTGATTCAAAAAGATTTAGTTGAAGTTTTTCCGCATTACAAGAAAACAAATTGTCGAGACAAAAAGATAGCTGAATTGAAAGAGATGCTCGGAGTGGGTTGAAATGGAATATATGGACCTCAAAAGCCTGCTTGATTTTGGGTTGCCAAATATGCCAAGAACAGTAATAGGGCTGAGAAAAAAAGCGCAAAGGGATGGTTGGCAAACGAGAAGGCGTCAAGGTAAGGGTGGTGGTGTTGAATATGCCCTACCTACCGAAATCCGAGCAGCCATCATGAAACGGCAGTCGGACGAGCTGGCGGAAAAGATGCCGAAAATGCTGCCCCAAGTCAGACAGGGGACGGCGATGTCGGCTCAGGCACTGGCTGAAGCGGCCAAGCTGTTGAACGAGAAACAACGGTCGGTGGCGGATGCGCGATGTGCGGTGGTGGCGGCGGTGTTGGGGATTAAATACCAATACGGTTGCTCTGCGAAGGCTGCGGTGGCTCAGTTTTTGGGCTTGCTGGCAGAAGGTAAATTGGACGCGGTCACGCTTGGGAACTTGGAAAAGGCCAATGACCGCAGCCGGTCGGCGAAGGTTGGAGAACGTACTTTAGACGGCTGGATTTCTGCTTATTTGAAAGCGGAAAACGCGACGGAGCGGTTGGTTGCTTTAGCTCCGAAGACGACGAAGGCAGTTAAGCCGATTGAAAGCTACGGTTGGTTGCCGATGTTTATGCAGTTTCACAATATCCCGTCCGCGCCGAAATTGGCACACAGCTACCGCCGGTTTGTGCAGTGGGCGGAAGCGGAAAATATGCCGGTCAATGATGTGCCTAACTTGAGTATGGTGCGGCGCATTTGGGACAAGCTCCCGTTGATTATGCAGGAGCGCGGCAGGAAAACGGGGGCGGCTTATAAATCGCTGCTGCCTTATGTGAAACGTGATTGGGGGGCTTTGAAGCCTAACGATGTTTGGATCGGCGACGGCCACAGCTTTAAGGCGAAGGTGGCACATCCGGTACACGGCAGGCCGTTTAAGCCGGAAGTTACGGTGATTATTGATGGTTGTACGCGGTTTGTGGTCGGGTTTTCGGTCTCTCTTGCTGAAAGTTGTGTGGCGGTATCGGATGCTCTGCGTATCGGGGTCAAGCATTTTGGTTTGCCGATTATCTATTACTCGGATAACGGCGGCGGCCAAACCGGCAAGACGATAGACCATGAAATCACGGGTATTACGTCCCGACTGGGTATCCGCCATGAAACGGGTATCGCGGGCAATCCGCAAGGGCGCGGCATCATCGAACGATGGTGGAAAGACAATCTGATTGAGATGGCGCGGCAGTATGAGACGTTTGCGGGCAGCGGGATGGACAGCAGCACGAAGAATCTGATGTACCGCAAGATGGAAAGTGCGTTTAACGCTTTGGAAAAAGGCAAGGATTTGACGGAGGAACAGCAAAAATATTTGAAAAAACTGCCGAGCTGGTCGCGTTTTATCGCGGATGTGGTCAAGTGTATCGATGATTACAACAACCGTCCGCACGGCGAGCTGCCCCGACATCCGGACGGCGGGCATTATACGCCGAAGGCTTATCGGGAAATGAGGCTGGAACAGGACGGGATTGCGCCGGATATGTTGTCGGCGCAAGAGCTGGCAACGATGTTTATGCCGCAAGAGGTGCGAAAAGTACAGCGCGGTTGGCTGGATTTGTTCAACAACTCTTATTTTTCAGTCGAGCTGGCGGAGTATCACAAAGACGAGGTACGGGTCAGCTACGATTTGGACGATGCGTCGGTGGTCAATGTGTTTGATATGGACGGCAAGTTTATCACTAAGGCGCAGGCCAACGGCAATACCCGCGAGGCTTTCCCGACGGCTCGTATCGACCAACTGGCGGAAAACCGCCGAAAAGGCAAAATCAAGCGGGCGGAAAATGCAATCAAGCTCGCAAATGCGGAAGTCAATCCGGCTTTGGAACAGGCGGCAGTTTGGGACGAGCTGGGACATTTGGGCGGAAACGTCATCGAGGCGGAGTATGCGGTATTGCCGAAAACGGGCACGGACGATTTTGTGCTATTTGAGGCGGATAGAAGTTAAAACGGTTTTAAACCTCTTTTAAAAGGACTAAAAAAATGAAACAAATTAATCAAGCATTGCAACAAAAACTGGCTGAATTTAAAGCCAAATCAGGTATGAACCAAACCCAACTGGCACGCGGTATCGGTACTTCGCCCGCATCCATCAGTATGTATCTGAACGGCACTTATGCGGAAAAAGGCGGCAATTATGAAACCATCGAGCCGAAAATCGAGGCGTTTTTGGAGATGCAGGACAGCAAAGCGCGACGTGAAGAGCCGGTGTTTGGTTTTGTATCGACTAAGACGACACGCCGTATTGCAGAAGTGATGCGCGATGCGCACGAAGGCGGCGAAACGGTGGTGATCTACGGTCAGGCTGGCTTGGGCAAGACGCAGTCGGTCAAAAACTACTGCGAGAAAAACCCTGCGGCTATCTTGATTGAGGCTAATCCGAGCTTTACGGCTTTGGTACTGATGCGCAAGTTGGCGACGGCGGCGAAGGTATCGGCGATGGGTAGCCTGAATGATTTGTTTGAATCGGTATCGGACAGATTGCGTGATTCAGGCCGTCTGATTGTGGTCGATGAAGCGGAAAACCTGCCTTTACGCGCCCTTGAAATTGTACGCCGTCTGCACGATGAGACTGGCTGCGGCTTGGTGTTGAGCGGTATGCCCCGACTGGTGGCCAACCTGCGCGGTAAGCATGGCGAGCTGGTACAGCTTTACAGCCGCGTGTCTGTTGCGCTGAATTTGGGCGAATCTTTGCCGGATGACGAGCTCTTTGAGATTGCGAAAGCGGCTTTGCCTGATGCGGACGAAGAAACACTCTTGGAACTGGTTAAACATAGTAACGGCAATACGCGCCGGATGAGTAAATTGATGCGCGGCGCGGTACGCACGGCGAACAAGAACGGTATCAAGATGCAGGCCGGTATTGTTAAGAAATACAGCTCCTTAATTATCCGATAAGAAAGGCCGTCTGAAATGAGACACGAATATGCGGTACACGCCGGAGTCTATGAGGACACTTGGCACGATTATGAAACCCATAAACGGCGGAAGATTTGGCGGGCGGATATACGCGGCAAGCGGAAAGAGGGAGTTGCCCTCTCCCCCAGCCCTCTCCCACAGGGAGAGGGAGCGAAGGCGGTGCGCTGGTTAGGGCGGATTGGGTACGCAATAATTTTTTTGCCTTAAGAAAATATTAATTAATTGATTTAAAAGTAAATATAAAAATGTCTCATTTGTTTTGCGAACGAAAAACCAAGTGGATCGGTTTGGCTTTTTGGTTGTTGTTTTGGGCGGTTTTGGTAGGCACGATGCTGCACAGCTGCTCTAAGCCGGTGGTGTCGGCGGCAAAGTTGGAAATGTCGCGCCGCGAGCTTCTGGCGGATTTGGAGGCAAAAGCCCGGATCGAACAATACGAGGCGATGAGTACGGAAGAAAAAATGAAAGGGATTGTTTATGAGCGATAAGCCAATTTTATTGAACCCTGCGGCGAAACAAGAGGCTTTGGAACGTGCGGTCAAGGAAATCCGCGCGAAATATGGCGATAAGGCGATTGTGAAAGGATGTGTGAAATGAGTTTCGGACGACGCAATACGGATTGGCAGGCTTGGGGACAACACCGCAGGCGTGCGACGGCGCGAATGGCGCAAAAAAGCCGGGAGCGTGAAATCGAGGAATATCAGGCGCAGTTTGAAGATAAGGACGGCAAAGGTCGTCTGAAAACGGAAGGAAACAAAGATGAATGAAAAAGATTTGATCGAATGGCTCGAAGACCGTGGTGAGCTGATGGTCATGAAAAAAGACGGCGAAGGATTTGTGATTACCGCCCGCGCGCCGGACGGGATGTGGAAAACCGCCGAGGCGGAAACTTTGGCTCAGGCGATAACTTTATGGGAGGAAGTGTGATGTTTAAGTTTTTGAGAAACCGCGCGAAAGTTGAAGCACTTGCCAAGCACGAACGCGAACAAGGCTTGAGTAAGCCGAAATGTTAAACCCAACCTGAAAGGAAGAGAAAATGGCTAAAACCCGAATCAAACAGCCCGCCATCGAAGCGGCACAAGACAAAACGGAAGTTACCGCATTTATCCGCCAAATCGGCGACTTGCAGCGCGAAGTCAAACGCCTGGAAACCGAAGCCGGAGACAAAAAAGCGGCCATCGAAGAAGAATATGCCGCCCAAGCCGCGCCGATGTGTGCCGAAATCATGAGCCTGACCGAACGTGTGGCCGCCTACTGCGAGGCACATAAGGACGAGCTGACGGAAAACGGTAAAACCAAAACCGTGGACTTTACTACCGGCCTGATTAAATGGCGCATCCGTCCGCCATCCGTCAAGGTAACGGGCGTGGCCGCCGTCTTGGCGTGGATGTCGGAAAAAACGGCATATCAAAGCTTTATCCGCACCAAGCAGGAAATCGACAAAGACGCCATCCTGAATGAGCGCGAGCAGTTTGCGAATGGTCAGGTGCCGGGAATTAAGATTGTGAGCGGCGTGGAGGATTTTGTGATTGAGCCGAGCGAACAAATTCTATAAAATCAACAGCCTGATTTCAATTCAGTGTGTTGAAACGTGATTGAGCCTACGGAGCAGGAGCTTGCCTAGCTGGTTCAAATAGGCTTTAACCCATGATTAAAGGCCGTCTGAAACGGGGTTTAAAACCTGTTTCAGACGGCCTTTTTTCATGCCCTAGATTCAGGCTGCTTTCTCTTCCTGCTCGTACACGGCGTTGTAGAAAGCGGCGGACAGCTTGTCGGCTTTCTCGGAGGCGGTTTCAATCACGGCAGACAAACCGTCTTCGATTCCTTCCATGTCCATATCCAAAACTTTCAGATGGTTGAGCGTGAACACCAGCAGATTCAGGGCTGTGAGACTGTCTTGGTCGAAAGTCAGGGTATAGGTGGTATTCATGGCTTAACCCTCCAATCCCAAAGACTGTTGGCCGTGTGCCGTTGCCAAGGCGTGGCGGTTGCGGTATTTCGGGTCGGGGCGGTATTCGGTCAGACCCAGATCGGCGAGGCGTTTGAGGCGCGAGCGCACGTTGGACGGCGCAATGCCCAAGAGTTTGGCGGCTTCCGCCTGATTCAGTCCCATTTCGGTGTAGCGCAGCAGGCGCGCCATATCGGGGCGGGCGGAAAGGTAGGCGGCTTTGAGCCTGTCCGATGCCGGCGCGCGGCGGCGGGCAGCTTCGGCTTCCAGGGCGTTGAAGGCGGCGATGTATTTTTCCTTCCACTGCGCGGCGGCCGATCCGGTAAAGCCCATACACAGGAACACGAAACCGTCGCGGGTGATTTCGTAAAACGGTTGCGGCTTGCCGTTCTGCAACTCGTTGTTTTTATGGCAAAGCTGAAAATTCAGCTTTGCAAACTCGTCTGAACATTCGAGGTTTTCAATTGCTTGAAGGACGTTCTTGTGCTTTTTTCCGAAGTGGTTTGATACGGCGAGCGAGGTTGTAACCGGACGGTCGCCGGAGATTTGAACAAGTTGGGTGTTGTTGGTATTCATGATAGAATAGCCTTTCTTTTAGATTGCATTTAAAAGACACGAGAAAGAACGTTGGTGCGTTGCTTTCCCACTGTTCCCCCGATGTTCCACCATCGGGGGAATTTCATTACTGCCTAAGCAGTGGTTGAATACTACTTCGTTGTTACGAAAAGGTCAAGTTATTTTTTTAGAGCCTCTCGGATTCTGTCCTTAACCCATTGAGAAAAGTTAACTTTATCTACAAAATCTAATAACTCTTGTTCGGTATCACGGTTAAATGAAACGCCGCGATGTGCCCGCTTTTCCTTTTCATATCTCTTTTTTGATTCGGCTATTTTGTCTTCTTCCATAGGCATAATCCTTGATTTTTCATAAGATTGAGTTAGAATAGCAGCAGGTTTGAATCGGAAGGGGCACGGTGTTCTGCCACCCCTTTGTTTAAAAGCTATTTTCTAATTACATTCCCGAACAGTTTGCAATCAGAAAAATTATCAGCAATATAAACAGTTTCCAATTCATTTTTCTGCTACCTTTCCATTCAGACTTAACTTGCCCCGATTGGTTGCCGCCTCTCGGGGCTAAGTGCTTTCTGAATGGTTGTATTATATTTCGTTGTTACGAAAAAGTCAAGCATTTTTGCAACATAATCAAAGAAAATGCCGTCTGAAACGTTTTCAGACGGCCTTTTTTATGTCTGCCAATTTCGTAAAAAAACATCGACTTAATACTACATATTGTATTTTATTGGTATAATATGCGCTAATTTATACTATATGTTGTATTGGAGAAATGATGCGCCGGGCGTTGATTGCGAAAATTAAGATTGCTCAAAAGGAGCTGGGCTTGGATGACGGTACCTATCGCGCGGTGTTGGAGCGTGTGACGGGCAAGCGGTCGTGTACCGAGTGCAGTATCCCCGAGCTGGAACGCGTAGTAGAGGATTTGCGCCGGCATGGGTTTACGCCGAAGAAAACGGCAGGCCGTCGCCCGAACCGCCGCTCTTCCGCCGATCCGATGATGCGGAAAATCGAAGCCCTGCTGCTGGATAACGGCTGGACTTGGAATTATGCGCACGGTACGGCGAAAAAGATGTTTAAGGTTGACCGCGTGGAATGGCTGTCAGACGGCAATATGCACAAGCTGGTGGCGGCGTTGCAGATTAGTGCGAACCGCCGTAAGAAAGGGGCTGTGTGATGTATGAGACGGCAGATTTTGGCGCGGTCAAGCATCTGCTCCCTGATAGTGTACAGGCGTTGATTACGGTCATCGGGTTTAATGAAACGCTGGAGTTGGTGCGCCTGATGGGCGGTACGACTTATCCGTTGCGGCAGGGTTATACGAAAAACAGTCAATCCCGTGTTGCATACTTGGAGGAGATTATCGGCAGTGAGGCGGCCGGTCGGCTGGTAGAGGCAATGGCTCCGTGCAATCTGTTTATACCCCGCTGCGAGACGGCCTTGTATGAGCTGCGTAACCGTAAAATCCGCAGTCAGTTTGACCGACAGACGGCAGGCGGTACCCCTGCTTATGAGGCCGTTAACGATTTGGCCTTGGCACACCGTCTAAGCGACCGCCATGTGTGGCGGATTTTGAAGCAGGCGAATAAGGAAGCGGAGCAGGAGAATTTGTTTTAGAAAATGTATTTTTGAAGCCGTAAACCAAAATGGGATAGATAACCTGTTTTTGTTTACGGTTTTTCTTTTAAGTTATAATGCTGATTAATTATAATTTTTTTGGAAATGCTATGAGTAGCGTAAATGTATATACTCAAATCAGGCCTGATGACGAAGAAAGCAGATTTCATTATTTCCATGGTGCGGCTTTTGACAGCCTTTGTACAGAATACAAATGGGATTTTTTCGGTGTATCTTTGAATGAAATCAGGAATATCGTCGTAATAAATTCGGGTAATCCACATGCCGGTAAAAATGCTTTATGTGATTTGTTAAGGGCAGACGGATTCAAATGGCCTGAATTTGATAAATGCGTGCAGTATTGTGTGGCAAATCATAAAACTGGCTGGTTTTATGAATTTACAAAATACTACCCCAAAGAGCCGCACAACCTGCACGACTTGTTACAGCTGATGGTATATCAAGAAATTTGCAAGTTGGCCAAAAAACTAGGGTTGTCGAAACTGCATAGAAAAAAAGCAGATTTAATTGAGGTTGTGTCTAAAGCTACAATATGGGAAAACTGTATTGAATTGGCACAAAGTGAGTATAAAAAGGCCTTACAGGCATACCACGAAAGAGAATTCCCGTATAAATGTGAGGCTTTATTGTTGTCTGTATCGGTGCGTGAATCTGCTTTAAGAAATTTGAATCTGTATAGTGAATATCTTGATAACGGATACAAAAAGCCCTTATTAAAACTTGATTTTGACCAACACCCTGAATCTGACGATTTGGCAAAATTGTTCCTTGATGATGGATATAAATCTATTGATGGAGACAATCTAGCAAACTTAGACATATTGCCGCCATTTTTCCCAGCCGACAGAAGTTGGTTTAACTGCCGTTAAAAAAACAATTCTTAAAGGCCGTCTGAACAACAGACGGCCTTTTTGTTGCCTACTGACACTGTTTCGCCCGCTGCAAAAGCCATGCCGTTTGAAAATGTAAGCCTCTGAAAGTGCATTTTAATCTGATTTTGAGGGAGGCTTTAATGAGCAAAATTATTTGTCTGACTGCCGGCCACAGCAACACCGACCCGGGCGCGTGCAACGGCTCCGACCGCGAGGCGGACTTGGCGCAGGATATGCGCAACATCGTGGCATCTATCTTGCGTAACGATTACGGCTTGACCGTACGCACAGATGGCGAAGGCAAAGGCAATATGCCGCTGCGCGAAGCAGTTAAGCTGATTCGCGGCTCGGATGTGGCGATTGAGTTTCACACCAACGCGGCGGCCGCGAAAACGGCCACTGGCATTGAGGCTTTGAGTACGCCGAAAAACAAACGCTGGTGTCAGGTGTTGAGCAAAGCTGTTGCCAAGAAAACCGGCTGGAAACTGCGCGGCGAAGACGGCTTTAAACCCGACAATGCGGGCCAGCATTCGCGCCTGGCTTATGCGCAGGCAGGTGGCATTGTGTTTGAGCCGTTTTTTATCAGTAACGACACTGATTTGGCCTTGTTTAAGACTACTAAATGGGGCATCTGCCGCGCGATTGCGGACGCGATTGCGATGGAATTGGGAGCGGCGAAGGTATGAAAAAGTCTTTGATTGCTTTGGCTCTGTCTGTGTTGAAACCGCAGGTGCCTGAATTTGAGATTAAGCCTGCCAGTATTGGCTATTTGAAACAACATCCGTCTATGCGCATGGGTAAGTCGGGCGTGGCGGCAGCCAAACGCGCGGCGCGTAAACGCAAGAATCGTCGTTAATCATGGGACAGGTTGAGTTTTACGAAAAGATGATTGAGCTGTGGTCGAGCAAAAGCCGCGAGGCAAGCGAACAGGCGGACTTGCCTGCGTTTGAATTTGCGGAGGGCGAACTGGCCAATTATCGGGAAATGCTGAAACGGCACCTGCAAACCAAAAGTGTGGAATAGCAATGCGTATTTTGGATATTTTTAAAAACCCGGCGACAGGTAATGTGTCGCACTCGAAACTGTGGGCAAACGTTGCCTGCGCGGCTGGGACGTTTAAATTTGTGATGCTGCCCGACCCGTCAGCGGAGATTTGGGCGGTGTATTTGGGCATTGTCGGCGGCTATGCGGTGGCACGCTCGTTGGTCAGTGTGAAGCGACAGGAGGCCGAGAATGAATCTCGTGAAACTGCTGGCGAATAACTGGCAGCCGATTGCCATCATCGCGCTTGTCGGCACGGGTTTGGCGGTGTCGCACCATCAAGGCTATAAGTCGGCGTTCGCAAAGCAGCAGGCGGTCATTGAGAAAATGGAGCGTGACAAGGCGCAAGCCCTGCTGTTGTCGGCTCAAAACTATGCGCGCGAATTGGAACAGGCGCGTGCGGAAGCTAAAAAATCTGAAGCCAAGGCGCACGCCGTCGGCATGGCTTTGGCGAAAAAACAGGCGGAAGTCAGCCGTCTGAAAACGGAAAATAAAAAGGAAATCGAAAATGTCCTTACTCAAGACCGTAAAAATGCAAGCGGCGGTTGTATTGACGGCTTTGGCCATCACGGCCTGCAGCTCTACAACCGCGCCCTCGGCTACGGAAATTAAGGTTGTCGAAAAGGCGGTCATGCCGACACCGCCTGCCGCGTTGATGGTCGCGCCAGTACGCCCGAATCCGCCGAAAGACGGCAAGACGGCCACGCTGTTGGAACACGCCGCTGAGTTTGGCGGCTATGTTGCCGAACTGGAAAACCAAAACGCAGCGTGGCGCGACTGGGTCAACAGTCAAGCGGAAGTTGACGGTTCGGAGGGTGCGCGATGACGACTTATCGTGAGTTGGTGCAACGCACGGTCGCCTGCCGCCATGCGGATTTAGAGCTGGGATTGAGCCGCGCACGCGAGCAAGAGCCGTTTGTCATTCATGTTTCAGCCCTGTTTGATAAGGCAGGCATTGAGTACGCAGTGCGCATGGATAAGGATTTCCAGACGACCTTTTGTGTGGAGTTTTCCGCGACCGCCCCTGCTGATGTGATTGGTATTTTGCGGAAATATTACTCAGTCTTTTTTGACGGCCAAAAGGTCGAGGCGGCGAGCCGAAATCCCGAAGGCTATTCGGTGCGTATCGTATTTGGCGACGTGCCGGTTTAAAGGGGTTTTAAATGGACTTTGAATTTGGTTTTAAAACCCTGTGGCCGATTGCGACAGCGGCGTTTTGGTTTTGGGTCAACGGCATTTCAGGCCGTCTGAAAGAGGCGGACAAGCGTATCGACGACCTTAAAGAGGAGCTGCACGCGGTCAAGCTCTCGTACCACACCAAGCAGGATGCCCAAGCCGACCGCAAAAATATCGCAGCGTCTTTGGAGCGCATCGAAAACAAGTTGGAAAAAGTAAACGAAAAACTGGACAGGAAAGCGGACAAATCATGAGCGACCCGATTTTGGAAGCCTTGGCGCGTATCGAAGCCAAACAGGATGACCTGCTCGCCAATCAGGCGCGCATGGACGAGGAATTGCAGCAAATCAAGAAAGACTGCAAGAAATCTGCTGCGGTTTATGGCGGTCTCGGCGGCGTGATTGTAACGACCGGCTGGGAATTGCTGCGAGCCAAATTCGGAGGCTGATATGGCACACCCGAAAGAAATCCGCGAAAAGCTGCGCCGATTGTACGTCAGCGACGGGCAGACGCTCGAAATCGCGGCGATGATGTGCGAAATCCCGACAGCTACCGCCCGTAGTTGGAAACGTGCCGCCAAAGAGACCGGCGACGATTGGGACAAAGTACGCGCCGCCTACACGCTGGCGGGCGGCGGTATCGAAGACTTGAGCCGTTCGCTGTTGGCGGGTTTTTTGGTGCAGTACCAGTCAACGATGACGATGTTGCAAGACACGTCGGTCGAGGAGCTGATGCCGTCCGAGCGCGCCAAATTGTTGGCGAGCCTGTCGGATGCGTTTACCAAGACCGTGGCGGCAAACGCCAAAGTGATGCCGGAAACGTCAAAACTGGCGACGGCTTTGGAATTGATTGAGTTCTTGATGGCGTTTGTGCAAGAAAAACACCCCAAACATTTGCCTGCCTTTGTGGAGGTATTGGAGCCGTTTGGGGCGGAAGTGGAGAAGAAGTTTGGTTAGAGACCGATAGCTGATTTTAAAAGCGTGACGAGGGTAGCTGCAGGGATGGTATTAATGGCATTTGCTGTAAATGTACTTAATGCAGTGTCTTTGATTTTCCCCAATTCTTTTTTCAACCAGCTTTTTTCTGAATCAGAAATCTCCGCTTGGTCTATTTTTGCCGCAATTAAAGCCTGAATAGTGTCGCTGTGTAGTTTGACTGTGACAACCCCAAGAATGGCAGAAAGACCACCATCATCGGAAAGAAAGTCTATGCCTTTGGCCGTGATTTTAACGGTAGCGCTTAAATTCTTATCGTTGCAAACAACCAAACCGTGTTCTGCCAAATATCGCAGATTTGCTGATCGCTTAGCAATATATAGTTCTGCCTCTCCTACTGTTTCTATGACTCCTGTAACTTGAGCAATAGTGGCATCTATCCAATATTCATATGTCTTACTATCAGGATAAATGTTATTAAGCTCTTTTAATATTTCGTGTTGCAGGTTTCTGTCTAACCAATCCATTTTGAGCGCTCCATATGAAAAATAAAGAATTCCTCAAATCCCTTGCCGCACTGGCCGCCAGTTTGCGCCAAGTCATCGAAGCGGAAGTGGACGGCTTTGATGCGTCGCCCAAGGCTATTGCTGCACGCCGTGCCAAGGTATTTGACCCGGTAGGCGGTTACGAATATTTCGTAAATACCTACTTCCCCCATTATATCCGCTCGCCTGAAAAATCCGAACTGCATGCGTTTTTATTCAGCCGTCTGCCGGAGATTATCCGCTCCCCAAAAGGGGAAAATGAGGCGGTGGGTGCGCCGCGCGGCGAGGGTAAGTCGACGCAGGTTACCCAGTTGTTTACGCTGTGGTGTATTGTGACCGGCCAAAAACATTATGCTGTTATTGTGATGGACAGCATAGACCAGGCGTATCCTATGCTGGAAGCCATCAAGGCGGAACTTGAATTTAACCCGCGCTTGAAAACCGACTTTCCGGAAGTATGCGGGCAGGGACGTGTATGGCAGGCCGGTACGATTGTGACGGCCAATGACGTTAAAGTCCAAGTGGCCGGTAGCGGTAAAAAGCTGCGCGGTTTGCGTCACGGCCCTTACCGTCCTGACTTAACTGTTTTGGACGATATTGAGAATGACGAACAAGTCCGCAACCCCGAACAGCGCGACAAGCTCAATGCGTGGCTGACTAAGACTGTATTGCCTTTGGGTGGTGTCGGTCAGAAATACGATGTGATCTATATCGGCACGATTTTGCATTACGACAGCGTGCTAAACCGCACCCTGAATAATCCGTTCTGGCGGGGTGTTAAGTTTAAGGCGATGAAACGCTGGCCTGACCGCATGGACTTGTGGGACCGCTGGGAGGAACTTTTCCGAAACGACGGCGAGACGGTGGCCGAGGCGTTTTATCAGGCAAACAAAGACGAGATGGAGCGCGGCGCGGTCACTTCTTGGGCGGCGCGCGGCGTGTTGGCATTGATGAAAATCCGCGCCCGCGACGGTCATGCGACATTTGACAGCGAGTATCAAAACGATCCTGTTGCCGGTGAGGCCGCGCCGTTTGCGAACAGCCTGAATTTTTGGGTCAATCGTGATTCGGATTGGATTTTTTATGGCGCTTGCGACCCAAGTTTGGGCAAGGCCGGCAACAGCCGTGATCCGTCTGCTTTGTGTATCGGCGGGTACAACCGCCGCACGGGCGTGTTGGATGTGGTGGAGGCTCTGATTAAGAAACGCCTGCCGGACAAGATTATTTCCGACATTATCGAACTGCAACGGCGGTACCGCTGTGTGTTGTGGGGTATTGAGACGGTGCAGTTTCAGGAGTTTTTAAAGACTGAGCTGGTCAAACGCGGTGCGGCTGCCGGCATCCCGATTCCGGCACGCGGCATTAAGCCGAGTGCGGACAAGTTGCTCCGTATTGAAAGCCTGCAGCCGTATATGCAAAACGGCCAAATCCGTTTGCATGCCAGTCAAAGCACGCTGATTGACCAATTCCGCCATTTCCCGATGGCAGACCATGACGACGGCCCTGATGCCGTGCATATGCTGTGGGGCTTGGTTCAAAGCAGCGCGACTGTCGGCGGCTATATTGCCGTGCCTAGAGAGCACGGTTTGTCCGGACGGATGGGGAGCGGCGCATGGTAAAACTGACACGGGATACAGCCTGCTAAGGAGTGGCACGGCTGAAAATGGGGCAAGTTTAACTTGCCCTTTTTTACGTCATGAAAAACCTACTCCGTGCGTTGTTTAGTAAAGCCGCACCTAAAACGCCCGATAAACAATCCCAAACGGCGGATATCGTTAAAAACCGCACTACCCATGAGCATCCGAGCAAAGGGCTGACTCCGCAGTCGCTCCATCGGATTTTGGAAGATGCGGAAAACGGCGATATTCAGGCACAGTCCGAACTCTTTGTCGATATTGAAGAGAAGGACGGCCATATCTTTTCGGAGATGAGCAAACGCAAGCGCGCGGTAATCGGCTTGGATTGGAATATTGTTCCGCCTCCGAACAGCAGCGAAGCGGAACGGAAGCTGGCCGAAGAGGTTGATGGATGGCTCAATCAGATGGCCGATTTGGAGGATATGATGTTTGACCTTTTGGACGCGGTCGGACACGGCTTCTCCTGCGTGGAAATCGAATGGGAAAACCTTGGGTCGTTATGGTTGCCCAAGGCATTCCACCATCGTCCGCAGGCTTGGTTTAAGGTCAATGCAATGGATGAGGTGTTGTTGCGCAAAGACGGCAATCCTGATGGCGAAAAACTGTGGGATTTAGGCTGGATTGTCCATAAGCACCGCAGCCGTTCGGGTATTTTGGCAAGAAGCGGTTTGATGCGCACGCTGGTGTGGCCTTATTTGTTCAAGAATTACTCGGTGCGTGATTTGGCCGAGTTTTTGGAGATTTACGGCCTGCCAACCCGAATCGGTAAATATGCCTCCGGTGCGGACGACAAAGATAAGCTCACCCTTTTGAATGCGGTGCGCGAAATCGGCCATAACGCGGCGGGGATTATTCCTGAAACCATGCAGATTGAGCTACTCAACGCGGCCAATGGCAGCGCGGACCCGTTTCAGGCAATGATCGATTGGGCAGATAAAACCTCTTCAAAGGCGATTTTAGGCGGCACGCTGACCAGTCAGGCAGACGGTAAGACTGCCACTAATGCGCTGGGGAAAGTCCATAACGAGGTGCGCCATGATTTGCTGGTATCCGATGCCAAGCAACTGGCCGGCACATTGACGCGCCAATTGATCCTGCCATTGTTGCAGCTTAATAAAGGCAATGTCGATGTTTCACGTCTGCCGCGCTTTGTGTTCGATACGCAATTACCCGAAGATTTGACGGCGTACTCCGACTCTTTGCCTAAATTGGTGGAAATCGGCATGAAGATTCCGTTGTCGTGGGCGCAGGAAAAATTGGCCATTCCTTTGGCTTCCGAAAACGAGCCGGTATTGGCTGTTCAAACCGATGTTAAAACGGATTTAAAAAGTGCTCCGTTAAGCTACCGCCGTGTGGCTTTGAGTAAATCGGGCGAGATTGTCGGCGCGGCGCAGGCGGATTTAGACAATGCGGACTTGAGTAAGGTGGTCTTGCCGGAAATGATTGAGCCGTTTTTAAACGGCTTGGGTCAGGCTTTGGCCGAGGGCGACAGTTATGAGGATGTGCAGGAACGTTTGTTGCGCGTTTATCCCGAGCTGACTGCCGAACAATTTCAGACGGCTTTGGCACGGGTGGTTTTTGTGTCGGACTTATGGGGACGGATGAATGGCTGATTTGAGCTACGCATTCGGCCTCGAGCCTGAACAGGCCGTCAAGTATTTTGAGGGACTGGGCTTTAATGTGCCGCCCGATTGGAAAGTAACGTGGAACGAAGCGCAGGCTAAGGCACGGGCGATTGTGGGCATTCACAAGCAGGATATTGCCGCACAAATCCACGGTGCTTTGTATGAAAGCCTGAAAAACGGTACGTCATTTGAGAAATTCCGTGATGATGTGGCAGGCCGTCTGAAACAGCATGATTGGCAGCTGCTGAAAGATGGCGACATTGTGAATGTCGACACCGGCGAAGTAGATGGTAAAGGCATCACGCGGCATCGACTGGAAACCATTTTCCGTACGCAAATGCAGTCGGCCTATATGGCCGGGCATTGGCAGGCTCTTGAAGATGGTCGGGATGATGCGCCGTGGCTGCAATACTCGGCCATTTTGGACAGCCGTACCCGGCAGAGCCACGCTGCGGCGCACGGTGCGGTGTATCACATCGACGACCCGTTTTGGGATTACTTCTACCCGCCCAACGGCTTCAACTGCCGCTGTACCGTACGGGCGTTTTCAGACCGTGACTTGAAGCGGCGCAATCTGCTGCCGCAAAAAGCACAACTGGAAGATACGGAAGTGGTGGTCAACCGCAAGGGCGACACCCGCCCGGCCAAGGCGGTAAAGCTTGCCGACGGCAGCCGCTTTTATACTGATGCAGGTTTTCAGAACAATGTGGGTAAAAGCCATTTGGCCAACTTGGGGCAGTTGCAGATGCAGCGTGCGGTGGAACTGCCGCCGAAGCTGGCAAGCGTGGCGATTCAGACGGCCTTAAAACAGCCCGATTTGATGCTGGCGGTGTCGCAACAGGCGGCGCAAATGGTGCGGCGGGTAGATGCGGAAAAAGTAGCGCGCGGGAAAACGCTGTATGTGGGCGCATTGACCCTACCCGTGTTAGATGCATTGGCGGGAAGGCAAATCTATCCGCAATCCGCCGTGATTTCGATGAGCGACGAACGGGTATTGCACGCTTTGCGCGACAAGAAGGTCAAGCCGCTGCCGGTGTCATTTTGGGAGCAGATACCCGAACTGCTGCAAGAACCGGAGCAGATTTTATTAGGCAAGGCGGGACGAAATGACGATGCCAAACAGTTTTTGGCATTTGTGTATCCGCTGCCGGCAGGCAAAGGGAAGCTGGTGGTAACGCTGGACTATGATGTGAAAACCCGACATCCGTTTACAGGTAAGAAAGAACATCTGACCTTGAATATGGTCAACACCGGCATGATTGCCGAAACGGATAAACAGGTGGATAGCTTACTGTACGGGTATGAAACAATATGGAAAAAGCCATAAAACTCTTTGCCTGATTCGAACAGGATAATACGCGACACGGTAACGTGGCCGTAACCTTTCCAGTAGGAAACCCGAGTTTTACGGCATTAAGGACAATATACTGATGGGGAGAAATAACCAAGTTGGCGGCTTTGCCTGATTCGAACAGGATAAAACAGCGGATAAACCACCGAGGCCATTCCGGTTGGCGACCCGCCGACAACTTGGCTTTAAGGATAATATACTGATGATTGAGATAAAAATCAACACAGATGCACTGCAAAACGGCTTAAATACCATTGCGCAACGTACAAGCAACACCCGGCCGTTGATGACGCAGCTTGCCCGCATCATGCGCAATGCCGTGCTGGACAATTTCGAATCAGGCGGCCGCCCCGCGTGGGCTCCGCGCAAGTATCCGTCCGCGCGTGAAGGATCGGGGCTGTTGCAGGCCAGTGGGCGTTTGCGCAATTCGATTACGCAGAACAGTACGGCCACGGAAGCCGTGGTCGGTACCAATGTGGAATATGCGGCCATTCATCACTTCGGCGGACAAACTGCACCGCATACGATATTGCCAAAAAACGGCAAAGCCTTAAAATTCGGCGGACGGTTTGCCAAACGCGTCAATCACCCCGGCAGTAAGATTCCCGCACGTCCGTTTATGGTTCTCCAACCTGACGACGAACAGGCTTTAGTTGATGCGGTAAATGATTATTTGGATGCCGCTCTCGGCAATTAAAACAAAAACCGTCTGAAATTGCACACAGACGGCTTTTATACACCTTTCCCTTATCTATCCTTTCCTGAAACGTTTAAATCAATCTGCGAGGGGCTTAAAAGGCTTCTGAAACGGTTTTAAACATATTCTCTTTCCCGTTCCCCGATATTGCTTATTTTCGTTCCTTACTGACAGTGATTCAGCCTCTTGTGTCGGCTTGACGGCGCATCATTCGGCAATGGATACAAAAACCTTTCTTGCCGCCTTATCTGCCGCCAAAGTCGGAAATACGGACGGCCTTATCAAAATCGTACCCAAAGGTCAATTTGCACCGGTAGACGGACGCACCGATACAGGCGTGGCGCACTGGACGATGACTGCCGATTTGGCACGGCAAATCATTGCCGCCTTTGATGCCGGACAAACAGACCTTGTTGTGGACTACGAACACGCCACACTGAAAGCCGCAGAAACCGGACAGCAAAATCCTGCCGCCGGTTGGATCAGCAAATATGTGTGGGATGACGACCGCGGTCTGATGGGCGAAGTGAAATGGACACAACGCGCAAAAGACATGATAGACAGCGGCGAATACCGCTATCTGTCGCCGGTTCTCGAATACGACACATTGGGCAATGTGCGCGGGCTGCACAGTGTGGCGTTGACCAATTCGCCTGCGCTGGACGGCATGGCTCTGGCTGCATTGAGCCGCCAAAACTCTATCAACTCCAAACAGGAAACAAGTATGAACAAGGAAGCTTTAATCAAGCTCTTGGGCTTGGCGGCAGATGCCGACGATAAAGCCATTGAAGCGGCTTTGGCCGAAGCACAAGAAAAGCTGGGCGGTAAAACGCTGGCCGAAGCACTGGCCGAACACAAAAACGAACCGCAAGGCGGCGAAGGCGGTAAAGGCGATGCCGGCAAGCCCGAAGATAATCCGCAAGGCGGTAATGCCGAAGACGGCGAAGTTGCCGAGCTGAAAGCCCAAGTAGCTGCGTTGAGTAAGAAAGTGATTGCAATGGAAGTGGGCGGCACTTCAGACAGCCTGATCCGTGCAGCACTCTCAGACGGCCGCCTGCTGCCACACCAAGAAGCATCGGCACGCCAATTGGCTGCTAAAGACCCGGAGGCATTTAAGAATCTGATGGAAGGCAGTTTGAAATTGGCCGCGTTGAGTAAAACACAAACCGGCGGCAAAGGCGCTGAAGGCGGTGAGCCTGCGTTGACTCCGGAAGAAATCGAAGTGGCCAAGCAATTGGGCATTTCAGCCGAAGATTATCAAAAAGCCAAATAAGGCTTTAAACAAGGATTAAAGCATGATTATCACTCCAGATACACTGAAAGCGCTGTTTACCGGCTTTAAGAAAAACTTCCAAGACGGCCTGAAAATGGCGGACAGCCAATACAAGGAAATCGCCACCGTCATCCCGTCTTCCACGGCTTCCAATACTTACGGCTGGCTCGGCCAATGGCCTGCTTTCCGCGAATGGGTGGGCGACCGCGTATTCCAAGATATGAAGGCGCACGGCTATGCCATCACCAACAAGCATTTTGAAAGTTCGGTCAAGGTCAACCGCAACGACATCGAAGACGACAATGTCGGTATTTACGCGCCGATGATGACCGAGATGGGCCGTGCTTCCGCTGTTCATCCCGACGAATTGGTATTCGCCCTGCTGAAAAACGCGCACGCTACGTTGTGTTATGACGGTCAGAACTTCTTCGACAACGACCACCCGGTATATGAAAAAGTCGATGGCACCGGTCAATCCATCACTGTATCCAATATTTTTGCCGGTACCGAAGCCGCTTGGTATTTGCTGGATACATCACGCGCCCTGAAACCTCTGATTTATCAGGAACGCAAACCTAAACAGTTCACTGCCATGACCGCCGCTACCGACGAAGGTGTGTTCATGCGCAACGAATACCGCTACGGCGTGGACGGCCGTTGTAATGTTGGTTTGGGCTTCTGGCAAATGGCGGCTAAGTCGCAAGAAAAACTGGATGCCTCAGGTTTTGAAAAAGCCTACAACGCAATGGTCAGCCTGAAAGGCGACGGCGGCCGACCGCTGGGTATCCGCCCCAATGTGCTGCTGGTTCCTCCTTCTTTGGAAAACGCCGCCAAAGAATTGGTGGAAGGCGACCGCCTGGCGAATGGTGCGTACAACCCGAACAAAGGCAAATGCAAGGTAATCGTATCTCCTTGGTTGCTGTAACCCTTTAGATAGGCGGGCTTTGCCCGCCGAAAGGATAAAAAATGGCGAAAGTAAAAAACGAAGATGAAAAAACCGGGCAAACGGTTGGCGCAACTGTGGATGCAAATCCCGAAGACGTTAAGTTGCAGGCTTTTCTTGAGGCTGAAGTCGAAAAATTGAACGCCGAGCTTGAAGTGGCGCGTGTGCGTATCGCCGAATTGGAAGCTCAATTGGAACAGGACGCAAGAGGTGCCGTTGAAGCGGCAGAAGCGCAAGAACGCTATCAGGCAGGCGGTGAAGCGGCAGCCGATGCCGAAGTGGTTGCCATTAAATCCAAACATGGCCATGCGTTTTGGCGCAGCGGGTATCACGTTCAGCCGCACTTTACTTTTGTGAAACGTGCCGATTTTGAACCCGAAGCGTGGGAGCGCCTGCTGGCCGAGCCGATGGCTGTTGTTTGTGAAGCCTTGCCCGTGGAGCAGGATTAATGGCTTACGCAACGGTTGCCGATTTGGTGGCGCGTTATACCGAGCCGACGATTGCAGGTCTGACAGACCTGACGCGTTTGGGCAGTGTGAACGCCGAAATTGCGCAACAAGGTTTGGATGATGCCTCTGCCGAAATCGACGGCTATCTAGCATCACGTTATGAATTGCCGTTGCCTGCCCCTGTACGTCTGTTGAGCCTTTATTGCTGCGACATTGCCGTTTACCGTTTAGCAACGGGCAAGCGACAACTGACGGAAGATATGGTGCACCGATATGAGGCGGCGATTGCGTATCTTAAATTGGTGGCATCAGGCAAGGCTGGTTTGGGTGTGGCTGAAAATGCCGATCCCAAGCCGACTGTGCAAGGTGATGCGGTAATTTTTGCCGCTAAGGAAAAGGTGTTCGGCCGTGATAGCGTCTATTGAACAAGCCATCAAACAGCGTCTTTCAGACGGCCTTGGCCAAATGGTCAGCGGTGTGCATACCTACGGCGGCGAATTTGACGGCGAAGGCTTGGCTCAAGTGGTTAACCAGTTCCCCGCCGTTTGGATCATGTTTGCCGGCATTACCAACAGCGAGCCCCATGATACGCGCCGTACACGCTACCAAGTCACCGGCCGCTTTACTGTCTTAGTCGGCGACCGTGCCAGCGGCAGCGAGGCGGACAGCCGCTTCGGCGGTTTACACCGAAACGATGTCGGCACTTACCGGCTGATGCAGGCCGTGCGCCTGTTGCTGATCAATCAGACTATGGGTTTGTGTATAGGCCGTCTGAAACCCGGCAAAGCAAAAAGCCTGTTTTCAAAACAAATGGAGTTGGACGCAATCAGCGTATTTGCGTTGGATTTTGAAACGCATTGGTTTGAAGACGCACTGCAAGACGGCGATTGGCCGCGGCCTGCGGTTTCAGACGGCCGACAGGCGCAAGTATATGCCGATGTATCCGCCTACCGAGGCCGTACCGACCCGGAACATCCCGACTTTAAAGGTGCAAACCTTGAGCTGCGTATCCCGCCTAAAAAACCAAACCAACCCGCCGATATGGCGGCCACCGTTAAAACCGAGGTAAAACATGACTGAAACCATTAAAGTTCGTGCCGCCGCAGGTCTGCAAGTGCCTATGGCAGGCAAGCCACATGAATATATTACCGACCAAGAAACGGTCGAAGTGCCGAATGCCGCGTATTACCTGCGCTGTATTCACTACGGCGACTTGCTTATTGTTGAGGACAAACCGAAAGGCAACAAATCATGACTTCCGCAAACGTCAGTTTCGATAAGATTCAAACCAGTACGCGCAAGCCCGGCGTTTACGTCGAATGGAACACCAAGCTTGCCGTGCGCAACCTGCCGGCCAACAAGCAACGTGTGCTGATTGTGGCGCAGCACAACAATCCCGCCTTGGGCGGGCTTACCGGGCTGGAGAACGTATTTTCCGCCGCCGATGCGGCCGCCAAATACGGCGCGGGCAGTATGGCGCACCTGATGGTTACCGCCGCGATCAAAGCCTATGCCTATGCAGATTTGAGCCTGATTACCGTTGCCGACAATGAAGCAGGCGTTGCCGCGACCGGCAGTATCACGATTACGGGCACTGCCGCTACGCAAGGCGTTTTACGCGTCAACATCGGCAATGCCGATACGTTGACCGTCGGTGTCGCCTCCCGTGCAAGCGCCGCAACCGTAGCGGCAGCCGTTAAGGCGGCCATTGACGCGGAAACATCTTTGCCGGTAACGGCAACAGCTTCCGAAGGTTCGGTAACGCTGACGGCTAAAAATAAAGGCACGCACGGCAACCATATCCGTATCCGTGCCAGCAATACCGCCGAAGGGATTACCGTTGCGGTCAGGCCCATGAGCGGCGGTGATGCCGATGCCGATATCGGCCCCGCATTGAATGCAGTGGTTGCCGAAGGCCATCATTTAATTGCGGTAGGCTGTACCGATGAGGCGAACCTCTTGAAGTTGCGCGCACATTTGGACACTGTCGGCGCACCCGAAGAAAAACGCTGGGCATTGGGTATTTACGGTCAAACCGGAGCATTGGCGCAGACAACGACACAGGCAGGCCGTCTGAACAGCGGTTATCTGTATTCGGCCTGGTATCGTAAAACGCCCAGCCTGCCGTGCGAGCTGGCGGCCGCGTTTGCTGCCGTCGCGGCAGGCGAGGAAGATCCGGCCCGTCCGCTCAATACCCTGAAGCTCAACGGCATCGGTGTGTGCGACAGTGCGGACAAGACGATGCGTACCGAACAGGAAAACGCGCTCTACAACGGCGTTACCCCTATTGAAACCAGCCCGGACGGAACATCCGCCCAAATCGTCCGCGCTATTTCGACTTATACCAAAACCGCCAACGGCACGGCAGACGAAAGCCTGCTCGATATGACTACCGTACGCACATTGATTTATGTATCAGGCGCGTGTGCCGACCGTATCGCGTTGCGTTTCCCGCGCGACAAAATGACCGGGCGCACCATTGACCGTGTCCGCTCCGAGTTGATTGACGTGTTGATGAAATGCGAAGAATTGGAAATTGTCGAAGACGTTGAAAACAATTTGGCCAAACTGATTGTGGAACGCGATGCACAAAACACCGGCATGCTCAACTGCCGTGTGCCGTCCGATGTGGTTAACGGCCTGCACCAAGTAGGCATGGTTATCGACCTGTATCTGTAAAAAGGAAAGAACATGAGTACAGAATATGTAGGCAGCGTAACGCTGTATGTCGGTGCGACCGAGGTGGAGGTCACCAAGATTGATGTGAAAAACATCACAGGCAAAAAAGAAGTTAAAACCATGAACCGCACACGCCGCGTCAAAGGCTTTACGCGCGGTGTCGGCCAGTATGATATTTCTTTTACCGCCGTCGTGCCGACAGACGGTACGGTTATCGATTGGGATAAAATCGAAGACGCAAAAATCTCGCTGGTCCCTGATATCAATGGCGCACGCCCAACCTCCTATCTTGGTTTTTGCGCGAAGGAAGCCGGTGAAAGCTATACGGTGGACAACGAATTGGTCATTGATGTGACCGGCTTTGCAACCCGTAAAGTGATTGAGTAAACCATCCGAAACTGACACCCGTTAAAGACGGTTTAAACAGCCTTTAAACGATAATTGGATTTTTATCCGATTAACCGTTTAGAGGCTTTTATTATGTCTTCAATTTCCAAAGAACTCGAACATGCCGCAAAAGAGTATGGGCTGGTTGTTTCTTCTGACCTGAAAACCGTTTCAGGCCGTCTGAAGTACGGTATCTCTGTTGACGGCGCTGTCCATCGTGATTTTTCCATGCATCTGCTGACCGTGCGCGAAGATATGGCTATTGACCCAACGCTGGATGGTCAGGCGCGTATGTTGGCAGCCTATTCAGCCTCTCTCGACCATATCGGTACGATTCAACCTGATGTCTTAACGCCCGACTTCTTGGCCGATGAGTTGGTCGCCGCCGATTTTGACGCGCTTTATTTCGCCCAAGAGCTGTTAGCAAAAAAGCGTCTGTCCGTTCAGCCCGTGCCGACCGCTACCGATACGCAGTCTTAAAGCTGGGGAGTTACGGTATCTCTGCCGACGATATCGGCAAGATGACTCAGCCGGAGCTTGAGGGATGGCTTAAACAGGCTGATTTGATTGACCGTGGCCGTGCCGCTCCCGTGGTGCTGCCATGGTTTGCCCCATCGGCCAAAACCTCAGTTCCATCTGCATCTGGCGGACATACTCAAACCTTTATCAGCAAACGGAAGAAAAAATGATCCGTAATATAGTCGAATTAGTTGCCAAGTTCCGAGATGAGGCCAGTGTCGGCCTGCGCCGCTTGGCGACCGAGGCCAACCGTACGATGCAGATTCAAAGCCGTGCGGCATCATCTTCCGGCAGGCAACAACAGCTGATGCATGCAGCTGCCGCCCGTTTGGGCATCCGCACAGAGCGTGAAATCCGCCGTGAAATACAACGTACTCAAGCAGCCTACAACGCAATGGCCAAAAGCGGCCGTGCTTCACACAATGAGCTGGCGCGGGCCGCCCAACAGACGCGCAGCCGTATTCGGGAATTAAATGCCGAAATGAACAGCGGCAGCCGTTTCAACCGAATGATCCAAGGAGGTAAAAGTTTGGCGCGCGGCGCGGCTTCGGTTGCCGCCGGTGCGGCGGCAGGGGCTTATGTATTGGCTCAGCCGGTCAGCCGGACAATGGACTATGACACGGAGCTGCGTCACGCGACCAATACCATGTATGCAGGCAAGACTTTGGCGGAAAAACGTGCCGGCATGGCGGAAATTAATAAAACGGTAAACGATGCCGCTTATCTTGGCGGAACATCTAAGCAAGCAGCCTTGCAGGCGATGAATACCATGGTGGCCAGCGGTTCGTTGAGTGATGCTGCCGTGAAGCAGATGTTGCCAACCGTAATGAAAACAGCAGCCGCAGCAGGGGCAGATGCCGATGATATTGCCAATATTGTGACCAGAGCGAAGCAGGCAGGGTTTAAAGAAGCCGATATTCCTGCATTGCTCGACCGAGCCATGCAATCGGGCGCGGATGGCGGTTTTGAGCTGAAAGACATGGCGCGATGGCTGCCGCAACAGTTGGCGGCAATGAAGTCCGCAGGTATGGGCGCGACACTGGATAATTTCAGCAGTTTGTTAAATGCCAACCAATTGGCGTTTATGACTGCAGGCAGTACAGACGAAGCCGGTAACAACCTGGTCAACCTGCTGGCGAAAATCAGCAGTCAGGACATCGTTACTAAGGCAAAGAAAATCGACATTAACGGCCAAGAGGGTTTTGACTTTACGGACAAGATGAATGAGCGTCAGGCAGCAGGCATGAACTCGCTGGACGCATTGGTCGATATTGTCAGTGAAATCGTGAGCAAGGATAAAAAGAGCGCGGCATTAATGAAGCAGATGGCCGCCGCTCAAGGCGATGAAGCCAAGTTGGCTTTACTGGAAAACCAAAAAGCTTTGGTTGACGGTACGGCTGTCGGCCGGTTGGTTTCAGACCGCCAAGCCTTGATGGCGTTGCTCTCGCTCATCAACAACAAGCAAGAAGCCGCACGACTGCAGCAAGGACAAGCCAATGCCGCCGGTGCGGTAGACAATAATTATCAATTTGTGGCCGAAGGCTCCGGGTTCAAAAAAGAACAGCTCAAAACGGCATACAGCGAAGCTGAATATGGCGCATTCTCAAGCTTTACCGACAAGGTGGCCGATAAGCTTAAAGGTATTGCCGACTGGGCCAGAGGTCATCAGGAGGCCGCGCAAACGGCAGTGGCGGCAGGACAAGGTGCTGCGGCGGTATCCGCAACTGCGGGGACAAGCTCAATGGTAAGCGGCGGATGGCGGTTCTTCCAAGGCGGTCAAGGCGTTGCCGGTGCCGGCCGTTTTCTGCCTTCTGCAGGCTCAATGGGGGCCTTTACTTTAGGTGCTGCTCCGTTGGCCGCTATGGGCGGCGTAACACATTTGGCGGCGCAACGGGATAAATATGACGACTGGAGTAAGCCCTTGGCGGCCTTCGCCGACCGCTTGCAGTCGTTTTTGCCTGATTTTATGTCGTCTGCCAAAAACGAATACATGAGAAAACGGGAGGAATTGGGTGGGAATAACTCTCCGCTCGACAGCCCTGTTCTCAAAGAGAGTATGGCGCAGCTCAGTCAATCTGCACAAACCAATCAGCAAGCCAGCCAACAGTATGTCACAGCGGCAACTGAAAATCAGGCTGCAACTGTCCAGCTTACCAATGCGGCTTCCCAGATGACTGCGGCTGCCGCGCAAATGCAGGCGGCGGCAGGCAAGCCGATACCCGTTACAGTCACCGTTCAAAACGGCAATATTATGGCCTATATCAATCAAGCGGCGGCGCGTGCGGCAGCTAAAAATTAAGGATCCGTGATGAGTTGGAAAGATACTTTGCTTGATGCCAGTTTCAAGGGTGTCGGCTTTGATGTAATCGATGATACGTTGCGTGGCACGCACGCCTTAGCCGAACACGAATACCCGTTTGTTCAGGGTTCGGATATTGAGGACACGGGCGTATCGGCAATGGATATGAGCCTGACGGCGGTATTGTGGGGGGATGATTATGAAAGCAGGCTGCAAAGCCTGTTAGGTGTTTTTCGGGAGACTGGTGCGGGCGAATTGATCCACCCGATTTACGGCAGCGTGCCCGATTGCGTGGTGGCTGATTTTGAAGCTGCTCATAATGAAGAAAATCCCGATTACTGTACGGTGCGGATGACCTTTAAGCAAAGTGTCAAAGCCGCCCCGTTTTTTGACCGTGAATTGCCGTCTGCACTGGCCGATGAAATCGATTGGCTGGCAGATTTGGCCGCTTGGCAGGGTTTTGAGGTTTTTCAGACGGCCTTGGGCAAGATTCAGAAAACTCAAAGCCGTTGGAACGCATTTCATGCCACAGTATTGACG
This sequence comes from Neisseria sp. Marseille-Q1983, assembly GCF_018224585.1. NCBI lineage: Bacteria > Pseudomonadati > Pseudomonadota > Betaproteobacteria > Neisseriales > Neisseriaceae > Neisseria > Neisseria sp. Marseille-Q1983. Next base: position 5,864 of record NZ_JAGTUI010000012.1, on the reverse strand, counting down.
GCCGTCGTCGTTATGTATGGTCAGGTCAACGGCGTGTTTACCGGCTCAATGAATCTTCTAAACAGCCCGCGTGTATTGGCGGCGGAGCTGAAATCAGTATTCGGTGTGTTGGCAAATATGCACGTTGTCGGTAAAAGTGGGCTGGATGGCTGGCGCGATATGGTTGGCGGGGTATCAAAAGCCGCCGCTACACCGTGGCAGGTAAGTCGCGGGGCAGAAGGCAGCGTTTCGGCAATAGATTTAATTCAGCGTGCAAAGGTTGAAGATGTCGCTGCGTTCACAGCGTTTACCGCAACCGTCGGAGCGTGTGCTTTGGCGGAACAGGCAGCAGATATTTTGGCAACACAAATTGATGATCCGACTTTAACGCCCGTGGAAATCTCACGCCTATTATCCGATACCCATACTGCTTTGCAACGTGCGCTGGGCGCAAACCGTATTTTGGCGATGATGTCGGCAGACGAGGCAAAGGCCGAGAAGATGGCTTATTCCCTGCTAAGGTTATACCAAACACCGGCAGACAGCGCCGACAACGTGTACCAACGTATCGAAGCGGCCGGTCTGTTGCCGCAAACACCATATCTTGAAACTGCCGCCGAACTGACTGAAAGTTTGCGTGATACGGCACACAAGCTGCAAAAACAGGCTTTTGCCGTTTTGAATATGCGTCCTCCGTTAGTGCAGAAAATTGTAGGACGTGATACCAGCCTGCATCTGTTGGCTTTTGAATGGTATGGCGATTACAGCCGTTTTGGCGAGTTGTTGCGTCTGAATCCACAAATCCGTCATCCGAACTTTCTCAGTAAAGGAGAGGTGTTAAATGCCTACGCCAAATAATACTGTCACTCTGATGATTAACGGCAAAACTCATGGGCAGTGGACGAATTACGACATCGTTTCTG